>DATFVD010000535.1:0-2611 GCA_035260505.1 Terriglobales bacterium | reverse complement strand
TTCGGTAGCCCCAATGGGCGGCGGTGAAGGCGAGGAATTGACGCGACACGAAGTAACCGGAATGCGTCGCTACGATGTAGAGAAACCGGGCCTCCTTTTCCGTGTATCCGAGAGCTTTCAGGGCATCGAGATGGGCAGGTGCGATGTTCATAGCGTGAGGATTCCAGCGGTGATTTCGCGTTCGTCGAGAACGCGGCGCAAACGGGATGCGTCTTCCGAACGCCCATAGAGCGAGAAGCCCGCGGAGGCTTTTTCCGCAATAGCCCGGGGTCTGTAGTCACGCGTCGCCAGTTCCAAGTCGACGTGACGCAATTCGAGTTCGGGGGTCTCATACTCGATGCGCAAATCGGGCACGGGAATCTTTCCATTCACAACCTGGAGGTGGTGCTTTTCGGCAATGTGGTTCTTGCGGTCGGGATCGTCTTTTTTTGGTCCCAGCAGGGCTAGATCGCGATTCAGATTCCGCTTGAGTTCATAGTCGAGCAGCACTCGGACCGGGTGGCCTCCAGCGCGCTCGATCCGGGCAGCTTCTTTCTGATAGAGCCGGTAGAGATCGGCGTCGTGTTTGACCTCGCGGGGTTTGACCAAGCCGTAGTAGATGGGCTGATTGTCGGGCACCTGGTTTGTCTTCTTGAGAAGGCGGTGCCCAGCTTTCGTGAGCGTCACAACTCGGAGGGTCTTCTTCTGCGAAATCTCAAGGGTCTTGTCTCTGAGCAGAGACTGCCGTGCAAGGGCGCGAATGTCCTTTTCCATTCGTTGGCGATTTCCGCCGTAGGCGTACTTCGCGAGGTCCGACACCGGAATCACACGGAACTTGCCAATTTCCTTGAGAGAGTTCATCTCGGAATCGCGGAGAAGATACGCGCGATCCCGTACGTAATATGGGCGCGGAGAATCACTCCGTTCATCGCGCGTCGGACGCTGCTCCCGAACCTCGGAACCATCGCCGCGGCCAGGGGCTTCCGGCGCCGGATTCCTGCTGTGCCGCGTATCAGGAGGTGCTGATTTCTGCTGACGGCTGGAGCGGCGCGTGGACGTGTCGCGCGTCTCGCCGGCGTCTTGCGGATCGTAGGAAAAGGCGTCGCGCGACATTAGTTGAAATCCTCCTCGCTCTCGGGAATGGGCATGTCCGGATGGGTGACGTTGAACTGCTTGTCGACGTGCGAGAGTTTGCGCCCGGTATTCTTCAGGAAGAAGCGGCGGCCGATGGCGAGCGCCGCACCAAATAGATTTACAAAAAGAACCGCTATGAAGATCAGAATCGTTGTTTCGTAGGCGTGGTACAGCACCGCCTTGTAGCGGGCCATGAACTTCAACTGGTCGAGGAGCCAAAATCCGTAGCCCAGCAAGATGACGATGGTGAACAGCAGTGGGTTGGCGATCATCGTGAATTCCTTGCGTTCCGTTGGGTTCTCCTGAGAAACCTTGTCTGCTTCTGGGAGCAGGCGGAAAGCGGGGAGCAACGGAGGCTCGGATTGCAATCGGGGTGAACTTCATCGGGTCGTATTGAGCGCGGAGTCTCGCGGCTGTCAGGAGAAATCGCAGAATCTGCGGATCGGTCTCGGTGGCCCAGCGGGCCAGGAAGTAGAGCAACAAAAACATCATCAACCCGCCGACCAAACTATTGAGCAGGTTGAAGGTTGCCGCGCCAAGGCACATTGCGAAGAAGAAGAGCTTTCGCTCGGCGCCGAGAATCGTCAGTGGCCGGGGCAACGACCGATGCACTCGGTTGATTCGTCTGGCTCCAGCCATGTGCTTCTTCCTTCGGGGCGCGAGTGTTTCAGCTACCTGGAAAAAGCCACGACAGGAAATTCACCGCTGCGATGGCCATTCCGACACCAAAGAGCACGCCGGCAAGTACACGCTTGGAGCCGCCTTCACCGAAGGCAAAGGTAAGACCCGCTACTACAATGGCAACGAGCGAGAGACCCCGAGCGATGGCGCTAGTGAAAGCTTGTTGCAGTACGCTAACGGCGTTCTCCCACGGCGAAGTTCCTGTCTGGCCAAAGGCAGGAGCTGCGAGAAATAGAGCGACCACGGCGGTCGTCGGAAATCGAAAACGAAGCATCGATGAGCGGAAACCGTTATAGATAGGTATGTTCACGAGCGCCCCTCCACCGCAAATTAGCAAAGTCAACAATGCATGGCAGCGAGGGGAGGCTCTTGGCGTCTCCAGGGCCGGTGGTAGGGCTTCGGGCGATGCGGGAGTCTGCTGTTCACGCCACGTGGCCCCGATCAGTGTCGAGGCGCACCCTAAAAATGCACACCGCTAGAACGGCGCTGTGTCCGATGCTTCGGGAGTGTGATCCGAAGCATTGGAGCCAGAGTCGAGAGCTTCCGGTTCGGGTTCGCCGCGGTCGAGCTTGCGGACGACGTCGGCGCGAATGCACCAGAACGTCTGCTTGTTGGTCTTGGCTTTCTTGCCTTTGCCATTTCCGCGTTCGTACGTCGTGCTAACGAGGCTGCCCTCGACTAGCACGTGCGAACCCTTCTTGATCGTCGTCGCGACGTATTCGGCGAGGCGCGGGCGGAAAACGCAAACGCGATGCCACTCCGTCTTCGACGCCCATTCGTCGTCGGTGTTCTTCCACGACCGCTGCGTGGCGACGGA
>DATFVD010000534.1:0-3048 GCA_035260505.1 Terriglobales bacterium | reverse complement strand
ACCGCATCATGATTTCCGACGCCATCAACGACAGCGACCGTCTCTCCTCCTGCAGCAAGCAGGTCCGCAAGAAAATCGCCCCCGATGCCGGAGTCTTCCACGTGTACTCGGTTCAGATCGGAGGCGGAGGTAATAATGGAGTCAATAAAAATGACAGTGCCAGCCCCGAAGCCGGACCCGGAACCGAAGAAATGCGCCTTAACTACAACGTCGGTGGGATCTGCCTGAGTGAAGCGGCCTTCCTGAAACTACAGCAGGAAATTTCTCTTTCCTCGTGCCCCACGTATCCCGGGGAGCCCCGGTCTGCCGGGTCATTGGCCCGATTGTTTAACGGCCCTTGGATCGACGAGCAGCGCGAGTTCTTCGTCGGCACCGTTCCCATCGCCAATGGAGTCTTTCGCAAAATTGCCATCCGCAAAAACCGCATCGCCCAGGTCGATGTTCGCGATTTATCCATCTTGCACTGGACCGACCGCTGGTATTACGAAGTCTGCGCAAACCCCGTCGTATACGCCGCCCTGCCCGGAGAAAAATCCGCGTCCGCCCGAAGTTAGTAATGGAGTGACGGGCGTCTCGCCCGTCCCGCCTGGCACTCCAACACAAGCGCCATCACTCCTTCAGAAATTCCGCCGAACTCGAAACGGAATCACCACCACCGCTTCGAGCGCCACCGGCTTCCCGGCTCTGACTGCGGGCACGAATTTCCAGCGCGCCAGAGCTTTCGCCGCAAAAGAGTCCAGACGTTCGTCCGGGCTGTTGAGGACGCGAATGTCACCCACCTTCCCATCTGCTTGAATAACCGCATAAAGCGTGACCATGCCGTGCACGTTGGCGCGAATCAATTCCAGCGGATAGCCGGGGTCTGATTTTTCCGTGGCAACCGGCGCAAGAAGTTCTCCTTCTTTCCGTCCCGCATCCAGTTCCGCAAACCGGATCACCCAGCTGCCGGTCGAAGAATTCAGATTCGGCATATTCAGCGCCATCTCGTAGAAGCGCTTACCGCCAAATACCTGGCGGTCGACGTCGGTAACTTTATCGTCAGGAACCGCGGACACAGCCCGCGCACCCGAACGCGCTCCTGCAGTCGCTCCCGATGACGAAAGGCTAGCCATCTCGCGCGCGCCGTCCGCGCCATTGCCGCTCGAACTGCCATCTCCGCGCGACGACGCACCGTTGCGTTCGACCGGCGACGTTGCACCGGAATCCGCCGTGCCCACATGCAGACCAGCCGGTAGAGACCCGTTAGTTCGCGTTTTGGAGCTGCTTTCTCCTTTACCGCCGCCCGCCAAATCCGGTGTCCCCGAAGCTCCCGGTTTCCCCAGCGGAGTCGCGGCGAATGTTCCCCGCCGATTGCCCCCGGGAACAGCAACCGGGCCGGTCGGCGCCACCGGATGAATCCCCAGCGCGATCAGTCGTCCGCCAGCGCTAGAGCTGCCCGCAGCAGTCATGCTCGGCGGAGGGCCTACCGGTTGCACGCCACCGCCCGGCAGACGTCCGCTGCCGCGCGCGGCCAGCGAATGCTGTTCCGCAAGCGCGAGTTGTGGAGCCGGCGCTACCACCGTACTCGGGCCAATGTTCATCAGCCCGACGTGTCCCTTCGTCGATTGCGCCAGCTCCGGCGGCGGCGCCACCACCGCCGTCTCCGGCCCAGCCAAGCCGCGCCTCTGATGGGACGTCACTTCGGGAGGCGGTGCGATCACGTCTGATTTCATTGCTGCTTGAACTACACGATCACGCGCAAATTGCACATCGGGCGCCGGCGCAACCACCTGCGCCTCAGGCACAACGATCCGACTCGATGATAATAAGGCCCGCGTAGCATCCAGCGGCACCGCCGGAACGACGGAACCCGTGGCAACGATGTTGGGCAATGGCACGTCGCGGTCGAGCTTCAGGTCGGGCGGCGCGACGATAGTTTGAGACCGGTTGTCTGGTTCCCGCGGAACCGAAAGGATCGGCTGCTTCGCGTAGGCGGGGTCTCCCTTTTGCGCCTTCGGCGCCTCTGATGCGCCCGTGTCGAGTGGCGGAAGATATTCTTCCGGCGAATAAGTGACCAGCGACGACCGGTCAAATGCGGCGCGATCAAGAATTTTTTGCTGTCGAATCCACGCCAGCGAAATCGTCCATATAAGTCCAAGTGCCGCCGCATGCATAAGCGCGGATTGCAGGAAGCGTCCCCACGGCAGCTTTTGCTGGACGAACACATCCCGCCACAGGTCGAATCGGTCGTGATTGCCGGCAAGTTCGTCGCCGGCCAAATCCCCCGGACGAGGTGCCTGATTCTGATCCTGATGAAGAACCGCACGAACTCCGCTCCGGAATTCCGGGCTCGCAGGATCGCGTTCCACCAAAAGTCTCAACAGGTCTTTCCCAGGGGATTCCATCTCGCTCCAGGTTGCGCTCTTGCAAGCTGCGGAAGAACTCAGATTTCGTATCATGGCATTGCGTCAGCAATGCCATTCTTCTTCGATAAAAGACGCCCCTTTGGGGCTGGGCATGCGCTTTCGATTTTTCCGCAGCCCTTGCCAACTATCCAACTTCGACGGCGTCCCCGGGTAGGCGGGATCCGCAGCGCTTTTGCAACTCGCACGGACGACTACTTTGTAGCTGGATTATACGGGAAACAGAACCTGTCAACTCTTCGCCGTTCCACTCATTCGTTCCTTTTTTGCGAGCGGCCGCTCGTGGCCAATATATAGGGCATGCTTCGGGGGTTCCCTTGACAACCTCCATGTCATACTTATGATCTGAGATGATGCCCCAAGGGATGCTTGAGTACTAATATTTTTCTGGAGGAATTTCATGAAAAGGATCACGGCGTGTTTCCTGTCGGTAGTGCTGCTGATGGCAACGTCCGCCTTCGCGGCTAGGGACGCGAAAGAGCAAGAACGCGTGAAGGAGGCGGGCGAGGTGCTGAAAGAAATCCTGAACATTCCTGACGACATCCCCCAGGACCTGCTGGACAAGGCCGAGTGCGTCATCGTATTGCCCTCTGTGAAAAAGGGAGCGTTTGGAGTGGGTGGCAGTTACGGCCGTGGCGTGATGGTT
>DATFVD010000533.1:0-6532 GCA_035260505.1 Terriglobales bacterium | reverse complement strand
CGTCGGGGCGTCAGGACCACACGTCTTCTCCGTCCGCAAGTCAGCGCTCTCGTCTTTAGCGCCACTTGCGTCCACCGCATCCCGCCCCGCGTCCGTGACGATCGCGAGCCGCCCCTCGAGTGGGACGAGACCAAATCGCTATATTCCTGTTTCTACCTGGCCGTCAAGCACAATTTCTGAAAATCCGAAATTAGATTCCCGCTGGATGGATTGAGCCGACTTGTCCGCCATAGCTCAAAGGGCGGCGGCGCCCATTGGAGAACTGGTAACTTTCGCTTGGAATCAGAGCGGCCACCAACGATTGCGTGTATTGGTACTGACGTGCTACCACGATCGAGGATGAACGATGCCTGTACTTGCTGAAGCTGGGGACCAGGACTGCTTTTTGTGCCGCCCAGACGCACAGCTATTGGTCGACCAGGGCAAACACATTTCATCGATGGCCGGCCTTGGTCCGATCGTGGAAAATTACTGCATTATAAACAGCATGAACATTCGAAGTCTTTTGCCGACGTGCAGGCCGCAGAGCCTTCTGCCATTCGCGAGCTTCTAAAATTAAGGGAAAAGCTGGAGACGATAGTTGGCCACTACTGTTGACGGAGCACGGAAGAGTGCACGACTTAACTGACTCTTTACCATGTTTCCCGTACTTTTAGATCGACAGTGTTCCGAGAAGACAGCCGTGCAAATGGACGCATCCTTCGGAAGCAAAGACAACCTGTTCAGTTTGACTCCGTCTTCACCAAGTGATCACGGTAGGGCTGTGCTGAACCTCGTCCTCCAGGCTGCCGAAATCTTCAGTGGAATGGAGGAGCAGGTACAGGAAACGGAAGCTCGCGCACAATCCATGTGCAAAAGCGCCGAAGAGAGAGTGCGGTTTGCCGAAAAGCGCATTGAAGTAGCTGAACGGGCGCGGCGTGAAATCGTCAACGACGTTGGACGCAAGCTGCAAGAGGCGTCGAAAGCCTTGACGAATGCGCAGGCGCGTATAGCGGCCGCTGAAGATAAAGTGACGGCATCAGAATTCCGTGCGCAGTCAGCCGAAGCGCAGTTGCATGACGCTAAACAGGCGCTTCTTCTAGTAGAAGAGGCGATCCGTGAACGGCTTCTTAGCGAAAAGCGATCAAGTGTTGAAACATAGGATGATTTTGCGCCCCGCGGGAACGATTAATCCAGTGTAGCCGTCCGAATGTTGTGGAGCACTGCAAGCGTCATGTCGCTCACATCACCCATTTTTACTCTTCACCATTTCCATATAGACACCAATTGCGTCAGGAAACGGTCCCGGCAGCACCACGTCATTCTCTGACCAAGCCCGGCGGCCGGATCGTCATGGGAAACTGGATTCCAAACGATCCAACGGGGCCGTCCATGAATGCGTTCGAGGCTGCAGGAAAAACGGCCGGGCCGGCGATCTGCAGAAGCAACTGGAAGCTCTGTTCAACAGCCAGAACAAGAGCGCGAGCAAGGGTGCTACCTCCATTCCGGCGACGTTTCTGCGTGTCACAATCGCGCCTGGCTGGCCTTTGTTCGCCTAAGTCCGTCATTCTTAGGCACCGAAGCGATGTAATGCGGTCCAAAGCGAACATCGCCGAGAGTGACAGTCTCGTCGCGAGCGCGGCCCCGCGGGGGGGCCGTTCGATCCGCCCGCTAGCGATAACGTTTGTGCCTCAGTTGACCGCTATCCGTCCCTTGCCACCGCATTTCTTACATGGCGCGGGATAGATTTTTCGGCCGGGCTGCACTGGCTGCGTGACCGGAGCGAATCCAGTGCCATCGCATGCGGGACATTCAATCTCAGTCATTGACGGGCATTTTGTAGACGGCTTCTTCATTGCGACCTTTCACAGAAAACCGTCGGCCGGAGTATGTTCGGCCGAACGGCTTTCCGATTGGATCTGGGAAATGTCCGGTGTTTTCAACCTAGCCGGTCTTTGCGCCCTCGCAACAAAAGTCGCTCATTAATGTTGATACCTGCACTGCGCGTTAAATTTGGAACCGGCAAGCAAGCGACCCGCGCCCAGTAAATCATTTCTGGCTATCTCCCGAATAACTGGCCGGAAGTTCGAATGTACCAAGCCGAAAATCCTCCGTCGTTTCGTGACCGGACGTCGTCGTGCCCGCGTTGTAGACCGTGAATGCCGCGTTCGGAAAATGCTTCCAGATCGCGAGATCGTCGGCAGTAATTATCAACCAGCCAAATCTGAACATGTATCCGCCCGGCTCAGTCACCATTCCGACCTGCGTCCAAGTGATCTTATGGACGGCCAAAGCAAACACCTTTCTCTCATCAGTTGCCGCGTTCTCGCGGGCCGTAAAGAAGAAAGGCCCCACGGATGCCTGTTGCGATGCGGCGGCGCACAACGGCGACTCCACAATCAAGATCATCTTCCCTCAAACCCCTTGAAGGGCAGACACCCCTGTACATGTCGAGGTCCCGCAAGCCAGGCACCGAGGGGTTGGGGCCGAGTTGCTCGACAGAAACGATAGGACGACGCATTCTGGTTTCAAAGGGATGGGGATTTCGATGCCGCTGACGCGTGGCCAAATTGTAGGACACGACAACGAGCGGTTGGCGTTCGCATTCACGATGATGAACGACGGCGAAACGGTGCAATGCCAGATCAGTGATGCCGCGATGGATGAGCTGGCAGAGACAAAGGGTACGCAAAGCATCGCGAGGCAAGCGCAGTTTGTGGCTTATCGCGACACTATCGAGCGAATAGCCTCCGACTTGTTCGATAAAGCCCCGCGCATCAAAGGGTACGTTGTTCGGATATTTTCGAAGCATATTCAGGACGCACGTCGCGCGAGACTTTAGCTTCTTGCTCCGGCGAGCAAAGCCTTATCCCAAATCACGATTCATCAATAGTTGCGGACGCGCTAGGCGCGCCGCAAACATTCTGGGGGGAATGTTGCTTCGCCGGTTGGCCAAGCGATGGTCACCACGTCGTCCCCAGTCTCGACAACTAACGCGATGGGGCTTCCGCTCTTCAATTGGACACGCTCTCCTAGCGTCAGGCGAATGCGACGGCATGCCCCTGTCAATCCCCGCTCCAAAAGAAGATCACTAGTAGTATGAACCTTTGGTTTCATTGCTGGGACTCCTCAACTATGATGCATTCTCTAAATCAGCTTAACGAGAGGCGATATGTTTAAAGTTGGCGACACAGTGCGTCTTAAATCAGGCGGTCCTCTGATGACGGTTACTTCCATCCAACCTGACGGGACCGTATGGTGCGAGTGGTTTGACAAAAGCGATGTCCTGCAAGGACGGTCGTTTGAGGTATCCAGCCTTATATTGGATGATGGCGGACCTGTGGTTGCCTAAAGCGCTATCCGCGAGGAGCCCGACCCATCTTGCGGGGCGCTTTTTTTCTTTGCCGGTTGTCGGCTTCCTGACCTTAGGTTTGTCCTCCCGGCGGCGGCCTGTGCGGCGTGTTCAATGCGCCCCTTAGCGCGATCTTATCGTTACGAGGCCGCCAACCCAGGCGGCCTCGTTCTCGCGAGACTCCATCGGCTATAGTGGAGCGCCCTCGACGACGAAGCTACGGAATTTCGCTAGTTTGTCGCGGAGCGGTAGGAGGTCCTTGAAGGCCGCTGAATTGCGATAGGCCTGGACCTTTTCGAGGCTATCCCACTGTTGAATGACAACGCGCGGTTTCGGCGGTTCTCCTTCGAGCGTTGTGGTCTTGCCTCCGGCGGCAAGGAATTTACCGCCGGCCGCTTTGATCGCGGCCTGAGCTTTCGGGACGTAGTCCTTCAGGTATGACTCCATGTTCACGGGATCGATTTCAACGACCTGGTAGACGGGGGGCTTTGCCTGGGCATGGAGCCCCTGAACCGCGACCGCGCCAAGTCCGAAGCCCGCGAGCATTGCCAACGTCACAGTGTAGTGGGTTTTCATGACTTTCCTCCCTGATCATTGCAAGACTCGTGTGCTCGCGCACACGACGACGCGAGTGCTGGTAGCACCGGCAAAAAAGTACGTCGGTCTAGTTAGGTGCGATGCCTGCCGACGGCTTCGACGCTGCCTCTAAAAAAATCGGGACCTCGGCACGTCCCGCTGGCAGCTCCCAAAAGGCAATGGGTGGAACGTAGATCAGTGGCAAGGATGTCGGAAGAGGCGTGGCGTGATCTTCCCCCGAAAAAATGGACAAGGTTAAGCTGCTTTTAGCTCCATCTCGATCGGACTGACATAGCCGATGGCGGAGTGACGACGAGTTCGATTGTAGAAGCCTTCAATGTAAGCAAAGATATCACGTGTGGCCTCTGCGCGTGTTGCATAGTGAGTGTGGTAGACGAGCTCGGTTTTGAGCGTGTGGAAGAAGCTCTCCATTGGAGCATTGTCATAGCAGTCGGCCTTGCGGCTCATCGATGCCCTCAAGCCGGCAGATTGCACGACCTTGCGGTATTCCGCCGATGCGTATTGGACGCCGCGATCGGAATGATGGATCAGACCGGCGCCAGGCCGCTGCGCCGAGACGGCCATCCGCAAGGCTGCCAGCGGCAGCTCGGCACGCAAATGATCCGCCATCGCCCAGCCGACGATCCTGCGGCTGTACAAATCCATGACGGTGGCCAGATAGAGCCAGCCCTGATCGGTCTCGATGTAGGTGATATCGGCGAGCCAGATCCGGTTCGGCGCAGTGGCGGTGAAGTTGCGCTCGAGCAGGTTCGCCGCGATCGGGAGGTCGTGACGGCTATCGGTCGTCCGCACCCGGCGAGGCCGTGCCATGATGGCCCTGATACCGTGATGGCGCATCAACCGCTCGATGCGGCCACGGCTCGCCCCGCGGCCCTGGGCCTTCAATTCGACGTGGATGCGCGGGCTGCCGTAGCGTCCGTTTGTCTCGCGATGGACGCGCTTGATGTCGTCGACAAGCTCACGGTTGGCGACCGACCGCTGGCTCTCCGGCCGGGAGCGCCAGGCATAATAGCCGGCCGGCGAGACACCGAGCACGTCGCACAAGATCGTCACGGGGTAGTCGGCGCGGCGATCTTCGATGAAGCGGAATCTCATTTCGGCCCCCCAGCAAAGATCGCGATCGACTTCCTAAGAAACAGCCGGATCGGCGTCTCCCGGAATGGCCTGCAATACGAAGCCCAGCGACTTGGCCCGCCGCTGAAGGTTGGCGAGGACGCGGTTGCGATATTGTTGCTCATAGTGGTCGGCGCCCGGATCCCTGTAGCTCATGCCGTGCCGGAGGGTGTTGTAGAATAGAACTGCGATCTTGCGGGCGGTCGCTGTCACCGCCTTTGACTTACCCGCACGTGAGGACAGTCGGCGATAGAATGCTCCGAGCGCCGTATCGCTCCGCCCGACGGTTGTTGCTGCCAACCGCAACAGTGCGGCTGCCCGACTGGAGGATCTCCGTGTGCGCGAGGACAACACCTTGCCGCCAGAGATTTTGTTGCCTGGTGCAAGGCACAGCCAGGAAGTGAAGTGCTTGGCACTCGGCCATGCCCTCAGATCGGTGCCACACTCGCCGACGAGCTTCAATGCCAGCGATGGACCCAACCCATGGATCTCAGTCAGATCGACGCCGAGCAGGCCATACAACGCGGACCTGACATCGAAGGTGGGCGTGTTGACTTGTTTGGTCTTGATGCGTGGCTTGGATAGCTTTCCGACCGGTTTTGCGCCTGTATTGTTCAGTGCCGCGATCAGGACCTCGAGCTTGCGGTCGCAGTCCAGCATCTTCGCCTGGTAGACGTCGTAGAGTTCCAGCGATTGGGTCAACGCGAAGATATGTTCGTGCCGGTCGTTGCCTACCAGTGCCGCGCGGATCGTCTCGATGGATGAATGGCATCGCACGTCCCGATAGGTTGCCAAGACGTCGGGATTGCGCTCGCCTGCAACAATGGCTCGGATAATCCGCATGCCGGTCGCGCCCGTGATATCCGAGACCACATGATGGAGCTGAAGGTTCATCTCCATCAGGGCCTTTTGCATATGCTGGATATGGGCGGCGGCATATTCCACCAGCCGCTCCCGCTGGCGCAGGTATGCGCGCAGGGTTGCAATCTCGGCATCAGGTCGGAAGCTGCCGCGTAACAGGCCATACGAATGAAGCTGGCGCAACCACGCGGCATCGCTGACATCGGTCTTGCGCCCGGGCACGTTCTTGGCGTACCGCGCGTTGACCAGAATGACCTCAAATCCGCGTTGCTCCAGGATCTCGTAGACCGGGATCCAATAGACCCCGGTGGATTCCATCGCGACACTCGTCACACCGCAGGCTTTGAACCAATCCGCCAGATCATGCAGGTCTTGCGTGAATGTGCCGAAAGAGCGCACAGGCACGTCGGTGGAAGCGGGGTTAACCGCAGCCATGTGCATCTTTGATCCGATGTCGATGGCGGCGGCCCCGACGTTGACTGGCTTCAGTTCCGGTCGGTCGCCGGTCGTCCTCTTGGGCATGGCAATCCTCCAATCAATGATGAGCAGGAGGGTCTGGGCTATGCCAATCGTCATCTTCCTAATCGGGATCGCCGCCAGGGCGACGTCACCACTCTCAAGTTCGCATGC
>DATFVD010000532.1:0-4477 GCA_035260505.1 Terriglobales bacterium | reverse complement strand
CTGCCAGGGCACCGGCCGCTCGCCCAACGTCTCGGCCAGAGTCGTCGCCACTTCCTGCAGCGTGTCGTGTCCGAAATCGCCTTCGGTGGAAAGTCCTGCCAAATTCACCGCAAGCCGCAGCTTGTTCGCAGTCGCGGGCAGTTTCCGGATCTTCAGCGCCAGATCTTTAGTGATCCCCGCACGGACATCATCCGCCAGCCCGCGCAGCCCGTGGATCTGGTCCGCGAGCGGCTTCTCGTCGGCGCTCCACACAATGCCTTTGGGCTGCGCCGAGGCCACGTGCAGTTCCATAACTGATGCGAACATCGCGACAAACACAAAGAAAAGCTTTGTCCGACGAAGCAAGCATTTGTGGTTCATAGCCCACCAAGCTTAACAACAGACCGCCTCGCGCACCAGCGCTGGAACTAAACGCGCCCGCTCTTTTCTGCTATGTTCGTTCGAAACCGCTGCCTCGAAGTCTAGACATGCGCGGAGGTCGGCAATGAAATCGGTTCGCTCCTGGATCGCAGCTGGCTCGATCGTCACTGGCTCGATCGTCGCTCTATTGATCCTGTCTCTATTCTCCGCGCAAGCTGTGTTCGTCCAGGCGCAAGGTCAAGATGACGATGCTGCCGCCCGCGGTCAGGTTCTCGCTCTGGAAAAGGCCTGGAACCAGGCCTATAAGGCCGGCGACATCAAGGCCCTCGATGCGATCCTCGATAATTCACTCGTACTGGTCGAGGATGACGGCTCCCTCAAAACCAAATCCGAGTTCCTTGCCGGCGTGAAGAAGTCCACTGGCAACCAGGAGCAGGTCGCCCCCGAATCGCTCTCCGTGCGCATCTTTGGAAAAACTGCCATCGCGATCGGTGTGATCGCCGTAAAGTCAACGCAGCACGGGAAGTCCGTAGTTCGTCGCGAACGCTTCATTGATACGTGGATCAACCGAAACGGGTCTTGGATCTGCATTGGCACCGACGCGACGCCAATGACGTACGCCAGCCCTTGAGACCTGTGCCTCTCCGAACAACTTCGATTTTCCGGGATTTACTAAGCCGTCTAACTTTCAAGCAGCTCTGGCGTTTTGATTGTCAGCGTAGGTCACAAGGGACACCATCTCTTCGAAGGTCGCAATTTCAAACCGGAGCTTCGCGTGGTTGTGCTCCAGGCTATCCCTTACCGAACTGGTGGGGTTATAAAGCTTAAAGCGGATGTCGTGGTCTTCCGCCCACCGCTGCAAAAACCACAGCATTCCCAATCCACCACCCTCGATGGCTCCGACTTTCGTCAAATCAAGCAGCACGATTCGGATATCCCGTTGCGACGTGACCGCCGCGCGCAACTTCAAAGCTGAATCGCTGCGCACAATTCTTCCTTTACACTCAACAATCGCCATGTCACCGATGCGTTCAATACCCAAGGTCACCATGACGTCCTCCTAAACCTTGTTCAATTGTTGTGAAGGACGCGACACCGATTTGAAAATAATGTCGAACAACCACAAGAGCACGATTGCATCAACAAACCGTTCGATAGGTTCGATCCATTTCACTGTATGTCTCCCGGCACATCAGCCAAGCTGACAGCAAGAACGTTGCCAAAAGGAAAGTTGTTTTGTTTACCTCACGATGCGGTAGAGGGAAGAGAAGAACTTGCCGTGGTGCGGGAAGACTTGCACTACGGGGAATCGCGTACCTCGATCCGGCTCCCGAAGAGCAACTGGCAAACGGAGCGGAGCCGAATACCGTCTTTGGAGACGGACACACCGCTGGATTGCCCAATCACAAACATTGTCGCGCTGGTTACGGATTGAAAACCCAATAAGTCATCTGCTGCAAATTCGCAGCGTGCATGCCAAACCGCTTGCCGGGAGGCGAACCGGACTGCATAACATCGAACATATCCGAGAGAATGGAGCGCCGGTCGCCGAAATAGGCGTGGCCGATCAGCCCGGTGTCGACCGCACTGGCATCAACCGTATCGATTTTTGGCACCACGCAGATGTGAGTGGAATCGCCGGCCCGGTCAAACCGGTGAATCCTCTCCGAGGCCAGGATGGCCTCGTCTCGCGACGATGCATACAGCGTTACATCGCTTGCCGCCGACGGGAAGGTCGCTGCCAGTTGCCGAAACACTCCCACATCAATGTCGGGTGCCGCCAAAAACACGTGCTTGAACATCGGGGGGACGCCCGCGTGCTTTTCCGCGATCGCGAATAAAGCCCGCGTCAGTGCGCGGTTCCCCATGCTGTGCGCGATCAGGTGCACGGTGGTCGCATGCGACTGCGCCGCCACTGTCTCCAGAAACTTCTCCAGGTGCGGAGTCGTCCAGTCGATGGTGGACTCGTCAGCCGTGTACGCCGCCAGCTTCCCCCTTGAGGGCCAGGAATACATAATGGGCGCTCCTTGAAACCCCAGATCGTAGGAGAGCTGTGCCGTGCGCCATGCCGCTTGCTCAAACGTATTGTCAAAGCCATGAACGAAAACAAAGGCGTCCTGGTTCGCCGACGACCGCACTTTGTTCGCGAGTTCGGCGTAAAACTCTTGTTCCGGTTTCGGCGCGACGCTCAGCAACACCACGTGTTTGTCCGGGTCCTGGCGGAACTCAAGCCTCCAGATCGAGGGCCGCTCAATGTGTCCCATGCGATGGTCGCGCGGGATGCTGACATCCAGCGTGCCAAAATGCAGGGCCTCGTCCAGTTGCCGGTCTCCTCCGTAAAAATTGCCGGGAGCGCCGTCGCCGGTGGACTGGCGGTCGGTGGCGTAGAAAACCCGCACCACAGCGTAATTTTCGTTAGCGCCTCCGTCTCGGGCGGTCACGCCATCTGCAGCGGCACGCGGCGGCGAAGGTGGCGGGGGCGGCGGCGGAGGAGGCGGTGTTCCCGTTGGGGGAGCCGGAGACGGCGCAGCGGTTGGAGAGCCAGCCGGAGCCGGATGCCGCCCACAGCTACACAGAAGGAAAAGAGTTACCACCAATGTGGGCAGAACAACCCGCACGCGCAGCGATAGCAATACGTTCATAGGACCTCCGCTCAAAACCTTGGCTGGGGAAGCCGGGAGGGAAGATCAATGACCCGGATTACACGCGAAGCCTAGAACCTGTAATTGCAAATGTCAAGCATGTGGCGCGGACCCCCTCGTCCGTGTGTCGATCCCACGCTAAGCCGTCCTTCCAACCGTCCGTTTCGGTGCTATAGTTCCTACCCGTGCAACGATTACCGACTCCTTTAGAGTGTGGGGAAGAGGTTTCGGCAGGGAGGAAATGATGGGAAGCAGACAATTTTCGCATTCCATGTGCAAGGTTTCAGCGATTTCCGCAGCAGTGGTGACTCTGGCTTGCGCCGCTTGGGCGGCAGGAGCTCCCCAGATCATCTACAACTTCGCAGGGGGTAATGATGGTGAGTACGTCGACTCTGATCTGGTAATCGACGGCGCGGGCAACCTCTATGGTACATCCGTTCAGGGCGGTCAATTTGGCTCGGGCACGGTCTTCCAGGTGACACCCACCGCCAATGGATCGACTCACACTGTGCTCTACAGCTTTACCGGAGGCGCCGACGGAGGCGAACCTTACAAGGGCGTCACGGTTGACAGCCAAGGCAATCTTTACGGCACGGCCGTCACTGGGGGCGGTGGATCTTGTGAGGGCGGCTGCGGCGTGGCCTACAAGTTGACCAACTCCGGCGGAGTCTGGACCCAGACGGTGATTCATACATTCACCGGCGGCGATGATGGATCGGGTCCGGGAAGCGGGCTGACCATTGGCCGGTACGGCTCCGTCTATGGGGTGACTCCGACGGGTGGGGCGAACGGACAGGGCGTCATTTACAAACTGAAACCGATGCCGGACGGAACCTGGAAACTGACCGTCATCCATGCCTTCACGGGCGGGGACGATGGAGCGGGCGGCTCGGCGGGACGACTCCTGCTTTATAAAGGGAGTCTCTATAGCGTGACCACAACAGGCGGCGCGAATGGGAAGGGCGTTGCTTATAAGATTTCCCAAATCAATGGAGTCTGGCAGTTCACAACAATTTACGCGTTCAAGGGTCAACCCGATGCAGGATTTCCCTACGGCACTTTGGCTCTGGACAGTAAGGGTCGTCTCTATGGCACAACGTACTACGACGGCGCCCATAATCTTGGTTCCGTATACCAACTTACTCGCCGGCTCGATGGCACGTGGAAAGAAAGAGTGCTCTACAGTTTCAAAGGTGGAACCGACGGAAGCAGTTCCATCAGCAACGTGGTTTTTGACAAAACCGGAACCATGTATGGCACGACCAGTGCGGGAGGCGCGAGCTGTGATTGCGGTGTGATTTTCAAGCTCGCCCACAATCCCGACGGAAGTTGGATAGAGAGCGTTCGATATCGCTTCAAAGGCGCTCCCGACGGAGGGTTTGCTTACAACGGAATGGTGGGTGATTCCGCCGGCAACTTCTACGGCGCAACCGTGCATGGCGGCACCACGGACGACGGCGTAATTTACAAGTTCA
>DATFVD010000531.1:0-4283 GCA_035260505.1 Terriglobales bacterium | reverse complement strand
CTTCATCCCGTCCAACCTCGAGAATAGTCGCAAGAGCTGAAAATCCGCGTAATAAAACAGGCAAAGGATCAAGCGCCGCCCTCAGGTTACCTCTTCGCAGCCCTGTCCCTCGGAGCAGGAGATTTCCACAACGCTTTTAGGAGAGGATGAAGCTGCTCAGCCGCATCTTCAAATTGCGGGGAATTTAGGCGACGGTCGGGCCCCAGCCCACATATTGAATCCGGCCAGAAAGGTCGCAGCGCTACGCCCTGCGGCCGTGAAGCGGCGTTTACGGGGGAGCAATCCGGATGGTATCGAAACTTAAGCCTACGCCGGCCGAAATCTCGTCGGCGGATGAATCTCGCGGGATTACGCTGCTTGATCTTGCCGAGGTTTTGGACCAGCACAAGATTTGGGTGGAATCGGGCGGCGAATCCGGCACCAAGGCGGATTTGTGTGGTGTGAACCTCGCCCACGCGGATTTGACCGGAGTTAACCTGCAAGGCGCGTTCTTGAACAAGGCGAATTTTCGCGGCGCCGACCTTTCCCTGGGCAATCTTCGCGGCGCATCCTTAGTGCAAGCCGACCTGCGCGATACCAACCTGCTTGGCACGGAACTGCGCGGCGCGAACCTCATGGGCGCGACGCTCTATGGCGCGGAGGGATTGTGGGTCGGGCGCCTGGGCGGGACGAACCTGTTCGACGCCATGCTGCCGGAGGCCATCGCCACGTTCGATGGCGCCAAGGCCATCGCGCAGGCAACCACGTTTTCGCGCTGGATCTATTTCCTGATTTTGACGGCATGCGCCCTATGCGCGGGCGTCATCGTTTTCACCACGGACGTGCGCCTGGTGCTGAACTCTTCCGCGATCCCCCTCACGCGAGTTTCCAATGCCGTGCCTATGAGCGGTTTTTACTTGGGCGCGCCCCTGTTCATTGTCCTTACGTATTTGCGGTTTCATTTCCTGCTATTGCGCCTGTGGAGCAACATGGCCGCGCTGCCCGCGGTGTTCATCGACGGGAACACGCCGGAAAAAGATGGCCCGTGGTACCTCATGGCGCTGGTACGCCGCCATTTTCGCTGGATGCGCGACAGCCGTTCGCCACAAGCGATTCTCGAGGCCGTAGTCGCCGCGGTTCTCGCGTACTGGATCGCGCCCGTCACTTTGTTCTTTTTCTGGTTGCGCTATCTGGCGCGGCAGGACATGCGCGGAACCCTGCTGCACGTCCTGTTGATTGCGCTCTCGGTGGCCGCGGCGACTTGCCTTCCGACCATCGTTTCGCGTGTTCTGCGGCCTGGCGATTTGTACCGAAAGTCAAAAGCCATCCTTCCAGTGGTGCTCTCCACACTGAAGGTGACCCTTCTGAGCGGCTGTTTGCTGTTCCTTCTGTCGTTTGGCGTGATTCGTGGAATGCCCGCGGACAGCTCTATCTCACCGGAAATGAGCAGCTCCGACATTCGCCGCTGGGCCGCGCAAGGTCTGCAGTTTTTGGGATACCGCCCCTATGCCGACGTGACCGAGGCTTCCTTTTCTTCGCCTCCTCCTCGTGGTGATTGGTCGGACGAAGGAATCGCGGCAATTCGCGGCGTGCGGCTAAACCAGATGAATTTGCGGTACGCGCGCGCCTATCATACGTTCTGGGTGAATGCGCGACTGTGGCGCGCGAACCTCGAAGGAGCATATCTCTCCGAGGCCGATCTCCGTGGCGCTAACTTGCGCGAGGCGCGTTTGCATAACGCCGTGCTGGACCGTGTGCAAGCCGGCCACGCGGTCTTCGTTTCCACGGACGCCCGGTCCATAAATCTCTCCTCCGCGGACCTGCGCGGCGCCGATCTGTCGTATGGGATTTTTGAAGGCGCGCTGCTGTCGAACGCCAAACTGCTCGGCGCTTCGATGTATGCGATCGATCTGCGCGACGCGCAATTGCTGCGGGCCGACCTTTCGCGCGCGGATGTTCGCGACGCCAAGCTGGAAAGGGCCGTCCTGGCGCTGGCGAATCTGCACGATGCCGATTTCTCGGCGGCGAAGCTTATTGGAGCAAATCTAACCGGTGCGCAACTCAACGGTGGCATATTTCTGGATACGAATTTCAAGAACGCCGACCTGCGCGGCGCCGTGTTGACTGGTGCCGTAGTGCGAGAAGCCAGCTTTGACGGCGCGAACTTCGAGGGCGCCGATCTGCGCGGCGCGATTGGCTTGAGTGTTGAGCAGCTTTGCGCGGCATCGCGCTGGCGCGGCGCGCTCCTAGATACGGACATACAAGCCGCGGCCCAGGCCCGCTGCGCCGCTTCGCAGCCGGCGTTCATCGGTCCAACCCGGCCGTAGCTCACTCTTATTACTCGCTCAGCTATTCGTCAGCGATATTAGCGTTCGTCGCCGAACATCTTTATGTCTTCGGGGCCTTCCTTTACAGGACCACGGGCGCGGCCCTGCACTTGTATGCGGATTTGCTCGACGATATCCGGATTGGCGAGTGTGGTGATGTCGCCGGTATCCATTTGATTGGAAATGGCGGCTAGTACGCGGCGCATGATCTTGCCGGAACGCGTCTTGGGCATGTCCGGGACGATGTGGACGGTCTTGGGGCGCGCGATTTTGCCAATCATCGTTTCAATCGTAGCCGTCACTTTATCTTGCACCTGCTTTGTTGGCGCGATGCCCGGTTTCAGTGAAACATAGACCACAGGTACGCGGCCCTTCACGTCATCCACCGCGGGAACGACCGCAGCCTCCGCAACTTCAGGGCAGGTGAGGCAAGCCGATTCGACTTCTTTGGTTCCCAGTCGATGGCCGGCAACGTTGATCACGTCGTCGACGCGGCCGAGGATGCGGTAGTAGCCATCCGCGGCGAGCACAGCGCCGTCCGCTGCGTAATACGGCCAGTCGCGCCAATCCTTGCTTTGCGGATTCTTGTTGTACTTCTTGTAGTACTGATTGACGAATCCCTCCGGGCTGCCCCAGATGGTCTGCATGATCCCGGGCCAGGGGTTGCGTATGCAAATGTTTCCAGCGGCGCCGGAGCCTGCGCGCACTTCCTTTCCTTCTTCATCCCAAATAATCGGATAGATGCCGAGCGCGGGCGGTCCAGCGCTGCCGGGCTTCATGGGATCAAGCGCGGGTTTAGTAGTGCAGAGGAAGCCACCCGTTTCCGTCTGCCACCAGGTATCGACAATCACCGCTTCCTTCTTGCCGACCACGTCGTAATACCATCGCCAGACTTCCGGTTCGATCGGCTCGCCGACGGTGGTCATGTGCTTGAAGTGGTAGTTGTATTTCTTGGGTTCGTCGCCGCCTGCTTTACGCAACATGCGAATCGCGGTGGGCGAAGTATGGAAGATGTTTACATCCAGGCGTTCGGCGATGCGCCACGGACGGCCGGCATCGGGGAATTGCGGCACGCCTTCGTACAGCACGCTGGTCGCGGCGAGGGCGAGCGGTCCATACACGATGTAAGAGTGCCCGGTAATCCAGCCGATGTCGGCCATGCACCAATAGACGTCGGTTGAGTGAATGTCCTCGTAATACTTGGAAGTGCCGGTCACGTACGCGAGATAACCGCCGGTGCGATGCTGGCAACCTTTGGGTTTCCCGGTTGTGCCGCTGGTATACATCAGGAAGAGCGGAGCTTCCGCATCCTGTGAGACGGGCTCGACGACGTGATTGCGATAGTCATTTAGAACTTCATCGACAAAAAAGTCGCGGCCCATGATCATCGGCGCTTCAGAGCGGAAGTGCCCCGGATAGCGCTTCCAGATCAGCACTTTGTCTACGGTCTGGCCCTCTTTCTTCGCGGTTGCCACCGCGATGTCGGCGTTGCCTTTATGGTCCACCCATTTGCCATTGCGGTGATAGCCGTCGGCGTAGATCAGGACGCGGCTGCCGGAATCCGCCGCGCGCAAGCCGCATGCTTCACCGCTGAATCCTCCAAAGACAACAGAGTGCACGACACCAAGTCGCGCGCAAGCCAGCATAGTGATGGGCAGCTCCGGAATCATGGGCATGTGGATGGTTACGCGGTCGCTGTTCTTGAGGCCGGCAAAATCGCGCAGCATGGCGGCGACTTCGTTCACCCGCTTATAGAGTTCCTGGTAGGTGATGACCGTAGCGGCTTCGTCTTCTGGCTCGGGAACAAAAATCAGCGCCGCTTTGTTTTTGTATTGCGCGAGATGCCGGTCGACGCAGTTGTAGCAGGCGTTGAGTTTGCCGCCGACAAACCATTTCCAAAACGGAGGATTGCTGGCATCCAGGGTGGTGTGCCAATACTGATCCCAGTGCAGAAGTTCGGCGTAATCGCGAAAGCAC
>DATFVD010000530.1:0-13658 GCA_035260505.1 Terriglobales bacterium | reverse complement strand
TTGGACGGTTCTTCCTGCACCCACACAATATCTCGCGCTGAACTATGACGCTCCAGTTCCGCGGTTAATTCTGCCTCGGGGAATGGGTACATCTGCTCGAGGAAGACAATGGCGGTGCTCATGTCTTTGCGCTTTTGCCGCTCGGTGCGCAGTTCGTGTCCGATTTTTCCGGTGCAGATCAGAATCCGTTTGGCATCTTGGGCTTCTGTGTCCGGAATCACCGGTAGAAACTGCTGATGGGTCAGATCTTCGAGCGGAGACAGGGCATCCGGGTGCCGCAGCATGCTCTTCGGCGTGAACACTACCAGCGGTTTCCTCCACTTGCGCAGCGCCTGCCGCCGCAACAGATGGAAATACTGACCCGCATTCGAGGGCTGACAAATCTGGAAATTGTCCCGCGCCGCCAGCTGCAAAAATCGCTCGATGCGCGCGCTCGAATGTTCCGGACCTTGTCCTTCATAGCCGTGGGGCAGCAACAGCACCAGGCCTGAGAGCAGTCCCCACTTGTCCTCGCCCGCGCACACAAACTGGTCGATCACGGCCTGCGCAACGTTCGCAAAATCGCCAAACTGCGCCTCCCATAGAACCAGCGCCTCGGGATAATCGCGGCTGTATCCGTATTCAAATCCCATAACGCCCGCTTCCGAAAGCGTGGAATTGTAGATGTCGCATGCCGCCTGACCCGGCGCGATATGACGCAGCGGAACGTATTCTGTCTCATCTTCAATGTCCAGCAGCACCGAGTGCCGTTGATTGAAGGTCGCGCGGCGCGTGTCCTGACCGCTCAGGCGCACGGGAATCCCCTGCTTGCCCAGATTAGGTTTAACCAGGCTCGCGAAAGCCAGCGCCTCCGCCATGCCGTAGTCGACCGGCTTCTTGCCCGTCCCCATCTCCGCGCGCTGCTCGAGCAACTTTTTTACCTTGGGATGGATGTGGAAGCCCTCCGGATAGGTGGTCAAGCGCTCCGTGAGTTCGGCCAACTCCTCGCGCGCGACGCCTGTGGGCTGCTCGTACTCGGGTTTATAGCGGCCGCCGAAGTAGTCGTCCCAGTATTTTGGAAGATCGCGCATAAGCGGTTTCTTGGTGAACTTCGTTGCGCTCTTCTGGGCGGCTTCGTACTCGCTCTTGATCGTCCTTACTCGCTCCGCGACATTGTCAACGTCAAGGCCGATTTGTTTGGCGTAAATCTGATGCAACGGCGGATGCTCTTTGATCGCCTTATACATGAGCGGCTGCGTCACCGTGGGATCGTCGACCTCGCTATGGCCATGGCGGCGGTAGCCGATCAGGTCCACGACCACGTCGGTGCGGAATTTGTAGCGGTATTCGGCGGCGATTCGCGCGATCCGCATCACCGCATCCACGTCTTCGCCATTCACGTGAAAGATGGGAATCGCCTGCCGCCGCGCCAGTTGCGCCGAGAAGCGCGAGGAATGTTCTTCGCGCGCATTGGTTGTGAAGCCGATCAGGTTGTTGACGATGACGTGGATCGTTCCACCCACGGTGTAGCCGGCCAAGTCCGCGTAATTCAGAGTCTCTGCCGTGATGCCTTGGCCCGCGAACGCGGCGTCGCCGTGCACTAGCAGCGGGAGATACTTCGCCTCGCCGCCTGCGCCTGCGCGGTCCTGCTTGGCGCGAGTGCGTCCAACCGTCACCGGATTCACGGCTTCCAGATGGCTGGGATTCGATACCAGGTGGATATGAATCTTCTTGCCGCTCCGGGTGACGTACTCGCCGGTCGCGCCCATGTGGTACTTCACGTCGCCGGATCCTAGTACGCTGCGTGGATCCACATCCTCAAATTCCGCAAAGACCTGCTCCGCCGGGCGCTTGGCGAGATGAATAATGACGCTAAGCCGTCCCCGATGACTCATGCCCATGACCAGTTCCACGGCGCCATGCTCGCCGGCGACGTCCAGAAACTCGTCCACCGCTGGCAACAACGACGTATTGCCTTCGAGCGAGAATCGTTTGTTGCCGAGATAGCGCTGTTGCAGCGTCTGTTCAAAAAGATCGGCGCGCAGGAGGAGGTCGAGCGCGCGCTCGCGGTCAATGGCGGCGGGCTCGGCCTCGATGCGTTCCTGAATCCACTGACGCCGTTCGGGGTCGGCAATGTGCATGAACTCGACGCCTACGCTTCCGCAATAAATGCGGCGCGCTTCCCGCGCCCACTCGCTGTCGATCTTCAGGTCCGGGTGCGGCTGCGGAGGCAGCAAGCCAAGCGGATTCAGTTCCGCCTCGAGATATCCAAATTGCCGGAAGAGGTTAAAGACGCGTTCGCGTTCGTAATTTTCGATGATTGCAGAGTTCGCGTTCCCGCGGGCATTCCGAGTTGTAGTCGCCATATAAGGTCTATATAGAATAACGGATGCGGCGCTATGTGTGACCGATTCAGAGGGAAACTCGCGTGATGGAGGGACGGGCGTCTCGCTCGTCCGGCAGCGAGGTGGCCGGGCGGGGACGCCCGGCGCTCCACCAGCTAACGCCCGCCGCGCTTACTCGGAAAGAGATTATTCTGGAGGGGGAGGAATACTCCTATGACGCATCGTCCTGACGCTGCCAAGCCCGGAACTCCAGTCATCCTCGGTATTCCCTTCGATGCCAACTCCTCTTGGTTGCGTGGAGCAGCCGGAGCGCCGCCGATCATCCGGGTGGCGTTCGCTTCCAATTCGTCGAATCCGTGGACGGAGACGGGCGTCGACCTGAGCGCCGAAGGTATGTACTGCGATGCGGGCGATTTGAAGTTCACGTTCAAGGAGCCTTTTCCAGCGATCGAAGCAAGAGTCGGCGAATTGCTGGACAAGGGCTTGCGTCCGGTCTGCCTGGGCGGCGACCACTCGATTACGCTGCCGATCGTCCGCGCCTTTGGCAAACACATTCCGGGTCTCACCATCCTTCACTTCGATGCCCACCCCGATCTCTACGACGAACTGGAAGGCAATCGGCATTCGCACGCCTGCCCCTTTGCACGAATCATGGAAGAGGGCGCAGCCAAACGGTTGATCCAGATCGGCATTCGGACGATGACCGGGCATCAGCGCGAGCAAGCCAAAAAGTTTGGTGTTGAGGCCATCGAAATGCGCCATCTGCCCGCGCTTGACCGGATGAAAGTCGAGGGCCCGCTGTATATTTCCTTCGACATCGACGTGCTCGATCCTGCATTTGTCCCCGGCACTTCGCATCGCGAGCCCGGTGGAATGTCGGTCAGAGAAGCACTCGCGCACCTGCATGCCATCAGCGGGAAAATCGCCGGGGCCGACATCGTGGAATACAATCCGGCGCAGGACCATACCCAGATCACGGCGACGGTGGCTGCCAAGTTGCTCAAGGAGATTTTGGGGAAGATGATTTTGAACTAGAACTGTGACCGCATGATGAGTGATGCGGCGGAGCGACGGGTGGCTCGCTGGTCCGGCAGCCAGGCGGCCGGGGGGGACACCCGGCGCTCCACTTACATCGTCGGGAGGGTTCACGTGGACAACGGAATCATTGACGTCCCTAGCCGCTACTCCGTGCCCGAAACTCTGGCGCGGCTACAATCGATCCTTAAAGAAAAAGGCTTGAGCGTGTTTGCCCTTATCGACCACAGCGGTGAGGCGGAGAAGGCCGGCCTCACTATGCGCCCGACCCAGTTACTGATCTTTGGCAGTCCGAAAGGTGGCACGCCTTTGATGGTGTCCGCGCCCAGGTTGGCCATCGACCTTCCATTGAAAGCGCTCGCATGGCAAGACGAGCAAGGCAAAGTGTGGCTCTCCTACAATTCACCGGAGTACCTGCAGCAGCGGCACGGGTTTCCCGCCGATCTTCTGAAAAACATCGTGGGAATCGGTGCGCTGATTCAGAAGGCTGTGGAATAATGCGGGCTCGCAGAGTTCACAGGAAAATCCATGGCCAATGAGAAAGACCGGGTAAAAGATCAGGAAAAAGAATCGGCCGGCCGCGCCGCCGCGAAGCTGGTGCGCGACGGCGACATTGTCGGGCTGGGAACGGGCTCAACCGCCTACTTTGCGGTGATCGCTCTGGGCGAGCGCGTGAAGGCGGGATTGAAGATAATCGGAATCCCAACTTCGGTGCAGACCGCCGATCTGGCGCGCGCCGTCGGAATTCCGCTGACCACGCTGGACGAACATCCGGAAATCGATATCACTATCGATGGCGCCGATGAAGTCGATCCCAAGCTGAACTTGATCAAAGGCGGCGGCGGTGCGCTGACCCGCGAGAAGGTCGTCGCATCCGCGTCGAAGAGGATGGTCGTGGTCGCGGACTCAGGAAAGGTTGTTGCTGCTCTGGGCAAATTTCCATTGCCGGTTGAGGTAATTGCGTTTGCGCGAACTGTTGTCGAGAGGAAGATCGTGTCGCTCGGTGGATCGCCCAAATTGCGCATGAAACCCGACGGCGGTGCTTTCCTTACCGACAACGGCAATCAGATTCTCGATAGCAGCTTTGGAAAGATCGCGGATCCTCCGGCACTGGCGCGGGAGTTGAATGATATGCCTGGAGTGGTTGAACATGGATTGTTTATCGGGCTGGCGAAGCTGGCGGTCGTCGGCCGGGGAGCTTCCGTCGGAGAGGTTCGGCCAAAATTCGCTCGGAAGCGCGCTCCAACGAAGCGTGTTCGAACAAAGCATCCGAGTCGAAAGCGGCAGACGAAGAGCCGCAAGCGGTAATCCTGCTACCCTTCCACAATCTCCCGGAGTGCCGCCAGTAGCCGTTCCACTTCTTCCACCGTGTTGTAGTGCACGAGTCCGATGCGCAGAAATCCTCCGAGGCGCTCGACGTCCAGCTGTTCAGTGACGTTCAGGGCATAGTAGTTTCCGTCCCAGGTGAAGAAGCCGCGCTCGCCGAGCTTCGTTGCCAGGTCCAGCGGCGAATGGCCTTCGATTCGGACGACGATGGTCGCGCAACGATTCTCGAAACGCTGCGGGTCGGTGATGCCGTAGAGCTTGAGTCCGGGAATCGCTAGCAAGCCGGCGATCATCCTTTCCATCATCTCGCGTTCGTGCTGATGAATGGCTTCGTGTGCGGCTAGGATCGCTGCGCGACGGGTTGTAACCGCGAGTGTCGCGCGGCGGCCTAGTTCTTCCCAATAATCCACGCAGGCGTTGATTCCGGCGATGCATTCGTGGTTCAGCGTGCCCCATTCCCAACAGTTGGGAATGTTGTCGGTGTTGGGGCGGACTTTATACGGGCGCAATCTCTTCAGGTGTTCGCGCTTGCCGTAGAGAACGCCCATGTGCGGACCGAAAAATTTGTACGTCGAGCAGACCAGGAAATCGCAGTCGAGGGCGCGGACGTCAATCGGCCCGTGTGGAGCGTAGTGGACGGCATCGATGTAAGTCAGCGCTCCCGCTTGCCGCGCCAGTCGAACCACTTCGGCGACGTTGTTGATCGTGCCTACGGCATTCGATGCATAGCCGACCGCCACCAGGCGCGTGCGCTTACCGATTTTCGCGGCGAGGTCCTGCATGTCTAGCGTGCAATCCGCTTCGTTAAACTTCGCGGTACGGATGACCACGCCTTTTTCTTCCAGCGCTTTCCACGGCGAGAAGTTCGCGTCGTGGTCGAGCAGCGTGAGGACGATCTCATCGCCGGCGGTGAGTTCCCGGCCGATTGCGCGGCTCATGGCGAAAGTCAGCGTCGTCATGTTCGCGCCAAACACAATTTCATCCGCATCGCAATTCAGAAAATCGCCCATTGCCGACCGCGCTTCCGCGATCATGCGGTCGGTATTGCGGCTGGTGTGATAGGCGCCGCCCGTGTTGGCGTTGTTACGCGAGAGGTAGTCTGAAATGGCGTCAATCACCTGCTGCGGCACTTGCGTGCCACCTGGGCCATCTAGAAAAACCGCGGGATGTCCGTTGATTGTTTGTGCGAGCGCGGGGAACTGCGAGCGAACCCAGGTGAGGTCTAGCGCGGTGTGTGAAGATGAAGACGAAGTTCGTTCAGCAGTTGGCATAGCGGATATTCTAATTGAGAGCGTTGAGGTCGATGCTGACCGGGTGGCGTGAACGCCTAGTTAATCGATGCCCGCGTAAGGGGTGGGCAGAGTGCGCGAAAATAGTTCCCGAGCAGAGAGCGAGACCTCAGCGGCTAAAGCCGGCACTGAAGACAGGCCGTTTATCGCAGCGGTGAACCGCTGCGCCACCGAAAAGCAAACTCGAGGTCGAGTTTTTCTGCAGGGAATAAAGCGTGCCCTGATACGAAACGCGCGGCACGGCCGGCGAGCTATTCAGCGCCGTTACTACGCGGCGCGTTCGGGAGGATTCGGTTGCTTGCCCTTGCCTTTGTTGGCGGCGTTCAGACGGATGCGCGTGACTCGCGTTGTTTTCTCGACCAAATCGTCGGTGGCGCGAGCTTCGTCTCCCGCCATCACTGATCCCGCGGCTAGGGCGAAGCGCAAAGCGTCCGCTTGGTCGTCAAAATACAGAATGACTTGTCCCGACATATTTACTTCTCCCTGAGTCTGACTTCGCCGAGCCCGCATGCAGCAGGCGCAACTGGGAAGATCAAATAAAAGATCAAATTAAGACGCAGGTGGCGCTGCGACAAAAGAGAGTCGGAGATCATTCCAATCCCAACTCAAATTCCAATTCCAACGATTGTCGAAGAATGTCACTGCCGGTAATAGTGCTTTTGTTGGTTCTCACCCCAGCAGTTGCACTACGAGCCTGCCGCCCGAATGAAGTCCGCCAACATGCCGTAGGCGGTCGCGTAGAGCCCGGGATTTTCTTCAGTGATGGTGAGGCCGGGGAAGATGTCGGTCTCAAACTGGAGGATGGACGATGTTCCGTCGACCAGCGCCATGGGGTCGGTGAGCGGGATCTGCTCAGGGCGA
This sequence comes from Terriglobales bacterium, assembly GCA_035260505.1. Taxonomy (GTDB): domain Bacteria; phylum Acidobacteriota; class Terriglobia; order Terriglobales; family Acidobacteriaceae; genus Acidiflorens. The sequence continues at coordinate 6,823 of DATFVD010000530.1, read as the reverse complement.
ACGCTGGCGGTTACTCCCGATTTGGTGCGCTGGGCGCGGCATATGAGCTTGTAGGGGGAGCCGGCATTTCGAGCCGAGCGCACCGCTTCGCCAGTGAGGGTTCGGATTCCCTTGCGGTCAACTTTTTGCGGCGTCAGGCGCACGCCCATGATCACATTCACCAAGGCGGCGACTTTCACGGCAGCGTCCCAGCCGTCGATATCGTGGCCGGCATCGGTTTCGGCGATGCCCAGTTGCTGCGCCTGGCCGAGAGATTCGTCGAAGCTTAGCCCGCGCTCCATGCCGGTCAGAATCACGTTCGTAGTCGAATTGAGAATTCCTTTGAACCCCTTCACCTCGATCGCGGGCAGCGTGTTGCGGAAAAGGGAGAAGATGGGGATGCCGTCCATGACCGTCGACTCGAACAGAAACTGCTTGCCGGCGCGGGCTGCGAGGTCACGCAGCTCTTCATAGGCGTGGACGACCGGGCCTTTGTTGGCTGTGATCACGTGGGCTCCGTGTTGGAGCGCGTCCCGGACGTGGTCGACAGCCGGCTGTCCGGTTTCGACGTTGAGCGAAGTAGCTTCAAACACGACGTCGGGCTGGGCCGCGTCGAGCCAGGCGTGGTAGTGCTTGCACTCTTCGCCGCGGATTCCGCTGAATGGATTCGAACTCGGGGCGCGCAAAACTTCGGGCGCGTCAAAGCCGGACGCGTTTACCTGCCAGCCGATGCGCCGCGAGGCGACGCCTGTGATGCGCCACTTGATGCCGTGGCGCTCGCGCAGTTCGGCTTCTTTGTGTTGCAAAAGTTCAACCAGCGTCCGGTTGACGTTGCCGAAGCCGAGCAAGCAGAGGTTCATGGTATTCATGTGTGCGAACCCGAGAATATACCAAGCACGGGTTCTATCGGGTCAAGACCCTGGAACGCAGATGTGTACGTACGGATCACACCTGCAAGTTGTCATGAATATTGCGGAGGGCATGCGGGGAGGCTCATTTTTAGTGCAGCGAATTTCCGTGGATGACCATCTAGGGGTACAATCGTCTAAAGGCAACGCCTAAATCAATAAGGAACGCGGGCATAGCATGCTTGGGGTAGCGGCAAATCGGGGGGCATTCGTCAGAGCTGTGGGTGTACTCTGTGTTGCCCTGATGTGCATTATGGGCACGATACAGGCAGCCCATTCGCATCCCGAGAACTCGACCACACCCCATCACACCTGCACGATTTGCGCGACGGCTCACGTAATGAATACCCAGACGGTTGCGTTCGCGCCGGTTTTGGCTGCCGCATCTCTGGCAATCCTTGTTTCACACACTTCCTCGATCTTCCGTCCCGCCATCACCCAGTTCATTCGTCCTCCACCCGCGTTCTGATCCTGCGCTCGATCGAGCAGGCATCCAAGGACCGCGATCTTCGATCTTCAATCTCCAATCTGATCGGACTCGCCCGAGAGCACATTTATTGGAGGAATTCATGCATTTGTTTTATAGGAGTTGGCTGGCGGCGGCCATTGTGACCGTTTGCGTGATGTTGAGTGTTGGGGCTGCGAAAGCGCAGTCGGGCGGCGGAACTTCCTCGGGAATTAGCGGGACCGTCCTCGACCCTTCGGGCGCGGTGGTGGCGAATGCAACGGTGGAGATTCATAACGCGGTCAGCGGCTTTGACCGAACCACCACCACGGACATTAACGGACGGTTCAGTTTCCCGAACGTGCCGTTTAATCCGTATCACATGACGGTCACGGCCCCGGGGTTCGGTCAAACCGCGGAGGATGTGGAGATCCGGTCGGCGCTGGGCGTGAATGTGAAAGTCAGCCTGGCGGTAGCCGGAAGTTCTGAGGCGGTCACGGTTGAGGCTGGAGCGGATCTGGTGGAGAACGATCCGATCGGTCACACCGACGTGGATCGGGGATTGTTCGATAAGATTCCCCTGGAAAGCCAGTCCTCGTCGGTGAGTTCATTAATCACGCTCTCGTCGCCGGGAGTGTCTGCCGATTCGAATGGCCTGTTTCACGGCCTGGGCGATCACGCATCGAACTCGTTCTCGGTCGACGACCAGCCCATCACCGATCAGCAAAGCAAGATTTTTTCGAACCAGATTCCGGTCGATTCGATCCAGTCGCTGGAAGTCATTCCCGGCGCACCACCAGCTGAATACGGAGGCAAGACGAGCCTGGTGATTGTGGCGACGACGCGTTCAGGTCAGGGCGCCACCACACCGCATGGCAGCGTGAACGCCTCGTACGGCTCGTTTGGCTCGTCCAACGTGGGCGTTGACCTCGCCTACGGAGGCCAGAAGTGGGGGAACTTCATTTCTGTGAACGGGCTGAATAGTGGCAGGTTTCTCGATCCGCCAGAGTTTCGCGTGGCACACGCGAAAGGCAACGAAGAGAACTTGTTCGACCGCGTGGACTATCAACTCTCGACCGCAGACTCGATTCGCCTGAACTTCGGATTTTCACGTTCCTGGTTCCAGACGCCCAACAGTGTTGACGGTCAACTTGCCACGCCGTGGAATGGTGTGGTGGTTGCGAATGGGGGTCTCGATCCGAACGGCAACGTCGTTGGCCCCACTGATCAGCGCGCGCTGATCAAGACCTTCAACATTGCGCCGTCCTGGACGCGAGTGATCAATCCGACAACAGTCTTCAGTCTTGGCGGCTGGGTGCGGCGGGACGCTTTCAATTACTATCCCAGCAAGAACCCATTCGCGGATCTTGGTCCGTCTAACCTTCAACAGGAAACGGTCTCGCAATATCGGACGCTGGCCAATGCCGGGGTCCGCTCCGATCTCTCTTACGTGAAGGGCATCAACAACGTTAAGTTTGGAGTTACTTATCAGCAAACATTTCTGACTGAGCATTTCAACTTTGGCATTGTCGATCCAACGCTCAACGCGCCGTGCCTGGACGCTAACGGCGTCCCGGTATTTGTCGGCAACCCTGGGCTCAACGACACGACGCAGTGCGGGACAGCGACGACGACCAGCCAAACTCTGTATCCCACACCGTTCCAGGTCAATCCCGGCTTTACCCCATTGCTGGGCTGCTACGACCTGACCAGGCCGACTCCGTCGTCCAATGATGGCTGTGCCGGTTCGAGCAGTACCTTGTTTCCATTTCGTGGCCATACGGACGTAAAGGAGCTAGCCATCTACCTGCAGGATGCGATCTCCAAGGGAAACTGGTCGCTTAACGTGGGACTGCGCGGAGATTTTTACAATGGGTTGGTGACTGCTCGCCAGGCCGAACCGCGGGTCGGAGTTGCTTACAACATCAAGCGGACGAACACGGTGTTGCGCGTTTCCTATGCGCGAACTTTGGAAAGTCCATTCAATGAGAATCTGGTGCTTTCAAGTAGCGGGTGCCAGAACGCTGTCGTCAGCGCGGTTGTCCCCTGCGTAAGCGCACCGCTTGAGCCCGGCTATCGCAATGATTTCCACGCTGGCCTGCAGCAGGCATTCGGGCGCTACGCGGTCGTAAGTGGAGACTACATCTGGAAATACACGCACACCGCCTACGATTTCAGCATCTTTGCTGCTACACCGATCTTCTTTCCCATTGGATGGCACAATTCCAAGATACCGGGTTATGCCATTCGCGTGAGCGTGCCCGACTTCCACGGCTTTACAGCGCTGGTGGTGATGTCGAGCGTGGCCGCCCGCTTCTTTCCACCCCAAACCAGCGGGTTGGGCGTCGTTACGGTCGGGCAGGGTGGACTCCCCTTCCGAATTGACCACGACGAGAAGTTTAACCAGACTACGCACTTGCAATACCAACCCTGGAAAAACGCTCCATGGGTGGGCTTCAACTGGCGGTACGACAGCGGTCTGGTCGCCGGAGCGGTACCATTTGCAACGGACACCACAACTCCGGTGGATTTGACCGGGTTTACGGCAGACCAGCAATTGCAGGCAGGACTGTTCTGCGGAAGCCAGCGTCCGACTCTCTCTACACCACTTACGACTTGTGCGCCGTCACTCTACGGATCAACACTGGTAAAGATCCCGGCGCCGGGAACGCAGAATGACGACCACAATCCGGCGCGAATCGCTCCACGTCATCTGTTTGATGTTGCCATGGGCGACGACAACCTGTTCAAAGGCGAACGTTACAAATGGAGTCTTACCGTTACCGCCATTAACGTCGCCAACAAAACGGCGCTGTATAACTTCCTTTCGACGTTCAGCGGCACGCACTATGTGACGCCACGAGCGGTGACAGCTCAACTCGGGTTCCACTTCTAACGGATGTCCCTCCCCGGGCGAGGGCGGTACGGTGCGAAAGCCGTACTGCCCTTACTTCCGTCCTACAAATTCGACCACGCCCCGATCACGCACCGGTCGTTCCTGGTGATGCAGAATATCCAGTTCTGGAACCAGTGATGGCAGTTCATTTCTGTGTAGAGGATCGGTCATGACCATCGTTACTCTCTCGCCCGGATCCCACCGCAGGCTCATCTTACAGATCAGCAGACCGCCCGGCTTCAACGCGGAAACGATACTGGGGAAGAGACTGCGGTCCAGGTGATAGAACAGCACGATCAGATCAAACCGTGCGAGTTCAAATTTGTACTTGGCGGCATCTCCCGCAAAGAGGTCGACAATGACATTAAGCTCACGAGCGGCGTGACTGAGCTTTCCGATCGCCACATCGGAAAGCTCTACCACGGTAACCCGCCACTGCCTGCTTGCCAGCCACAGGGCATGTCTGCCCAGTCCACCCGCCAAATCCAATGCCGCGCCTGGCTTCGGGATCGATGGAGTTACAAACCTCTCGTAAGCCGAGATGAAGAACGGATCCGGCTCGGTCAGCGAAGGTAGGCCTTGCTCGTACTTGATATCCCAGCGGGCTCTTTGATCTTCACCTTGATCGTCACTATGCTCTTCACTGCTCATGCGGATCCGTTTCTGGCGGAGGCGGCGTTCTACTGCAGTTTCGCGTATTCAGCCTTGGCTTCGTGGAGGAGTGGGAGGTCGGGGTCGGCGCCTTTCCAGGCGGCGAAAAAATCTTGATAGGCGATGCGGGCTTTCGGGATGTCGCCCTGCTTCTGAAACAGCCGGCCCAACTCCAGTTGAGCGACGACGAACACTATGTCAGGGCCGTTACGCGATTTGAATTCCAAAACCTTCTGGAGATCCTGCAGCGCCTCGGCATAGCGTCCGGCCTGTTCGTAGGCCAGGCCTCGAGCGTAGAAAACGCCGGAGTTGGCGCGACCATACAGCGCCGCGGTGTTGAGGAAGTCAATCGCCTTTGCCGGGTCGGCCTTGGCAGGATTCGGCGGCCGCAGAGCGGCAACCGCGCGAATCGTGGGGACGGTTACGTTGATCGCGATGGTATCGTTCGGACGGGTGCGCTGAAGCTCATCGGCCAGCGCGATCGCCTTTTGGTCCTGGCGCAACACAGCGAGGGTAGTGGCGACATTCGCCACCACAGCCATCGTTCGCGATTGCCGGAGCGCGTCGTTCGCGGCACTGTTGGCTTCGGCGCGATTGCCCACCAGGGCCTCGAGCGCGCCAAGCTGCGCTTCCACATCGGCGCGGCCTTGCAGGTGCAGGCGATCCAACGCGTCTTCGTCCTGGCGCGCAAACTCCCGCGCCTTGCGCACCTGACCACGAGCGCCGGCGAGGCTGGCGCGGAATTGAAGAGCGGTCAATTCTCCGTCCGGGGTCGCGGAGGCGCTCTGTAGCTCCTTTTCCATTTCAGCGTCTTTGCCCTCGCACCAGTCTAAAGCCGCCAAATAGACATGGAAGCTCGTAGTTGAACCCTTACGCTGGAATGCAGCGTTAAGGATGGCGCGGGCTTCATCGATTCGGTTCAATCCGGCGTAGGCCGCGAGGACTTGCCCATAGCCGCTCAGCATGTCGGGGTCGAGCTCCACGGCGTGCTTTGCATTCTGCAACGCGTTGTCGAACTGTCCAAGCTCGTTATAGATGACCGCCAGATTGTTGAAAGGGACGGAATCTCGAGGGTAGGTCTGTGTATAGAGTTCGTAGGCGGTAATGCCCTTGTCGAGCTGACCGCTGTCCGCATAGTAATGGGACATGATGTAGAGTTTCTCGCGCTCGCTGGCCCGATCGCGAAGCTCGAAAGCTTTCTGCCGGTTTTGCTCCGACAACTGGGTCTGCTGAAGGTTGTTGTAGACCGTGCCGAGGCGGGCGTAGGCCATCGCGAAATTAGGATCGATCTCAATAGCGTGCTGATAGTTGGGAACAGCACCCAATTCGTCGCCCATGTTGTGCTTGGCGTCTCCCAGGCTCAGCGCCCTCAGAGCTTCGAGCGATGAAGTGGTGGCTTGAGAGAGAGACATGTCGTATTTCTGCACCATGGACAGCGACTCTCCGAGTTGTCCGCGCAGTTTGCTGGCGGCGCCATGCAGTGCATTCAGCACATCTTCTTTTCGGTCGGCCTCAACCTGCTGGCGTCCGAGCGAATCGCCGGAAGCAACGTTGGTTGCTTCGAGGGTGATGACGTACTGGCCGCCAACGCTGTCAATGCTGCCGTTCAGCATGGCCTTGATGCCATCGCGCTGAGAGATTTCGCGTCCGACGTCGCTGGTGATGCGGTCGCTGGGGCTGCGGCCCATGAACTGCAATGTCTGGCGGATCTTCTGATCGGGAAAGACGTTCAGATACGGAGACTGCCCCAGATCGACAGCCAAGGCTTTCTTAAGCGTGCCATCGAAGACGGGGTCGGCAGTGGTGTTTACGAAATCGGCAATGAGGATCGAATCTTTCTCGGTGAGCGCGTGGCCGCGTTTGAGAAACACGAAGCCAATGGCGGCGGCGACCAGCGCGACGATCAAGGCCGGGATCAGCCACAAGGGCAGCCTGCGGCTTCGA
>DATFVD010000529.1:0-3690 GCA_035260505.1 Terriglobales bacterium | reverse complement strand
CATTTGTCCGGCGCCGACGCCCACCGTTTGCCCATCGCGAGCATAGAGAATGGCATTCGACTTCACGTGCTTGCAAACCTTCCACGCGAACAGGAGCGCCCGTTTTTCCTCCGGCGTCGGCGGGCGCCTGGTAACAACCTTCAGATCGGCTTCAGCCAGCTGGTGCAGATCAGAATCCTGAACCAGCATGCCTCCAGAAATGTTTTTCAGGACCCAGCTTTGCTGTCCCGCAGGAACTTCGACCAGCCGCAGATTTTTCTTCGAGGCAAACGCTGCTTTCGCGCCCTCGTCGAAGGCGGGAGCGGCGATCACCTCCAGAAAGAGTTTGGCCATCTCGTGAGCGGCCGGTGCATCCACCGTACGGTTCACTCCGATCACTCCGCCAAACGCCGACACCGGATCGCATTCCAGCGCCCGCATGTAAGCCTCGGCGAGAGTCTTGCCGGTAGCCGTTCCGCATGGATTGGTGTGTTTGATAATGGCGCAGACCGGCTCATCAAATTCCTGCGCAAGATCCCACGCGGCCTGCAGGTCAACAATGTTGTTATAGGAAAGCTCTTTGCCCTGTATCTGGCGCGCGTTCGCCACGCCTGCGGCTGAACCATCCGCATACATTGCAGCCTTCTGGTGCGGATTCTCTCCATAACGCAGGTCGATCACCTTCTGAAAAGACAGCCGCAGATTTCGCGGAAAGCCATCCTGCGGGTGCAACTCAAAATCGCCGCCCACCCGCTCAAGCGTCGAAGCGATGGCGGAATCGTAGGCTGCGGTCGTCGCAAACGCTTTCTGCGCCAACCGCCACTTCGTTTCCCTGGACAACGCCCCGCCCGAGTAGCCCATCTCCTCGGCAATCGCGCCGTAATCGGCGGGCGAAGTGACGACCGCGACATCCTGAAAATTCTTCGCCGCCGAACGGATCATCGACGGCCCACCAATATCGATGTTTTCAATCAACTCTTCAAAGTGCGCGCCCGGCTTGGCCGCAGTTTTCTCAAAGGCGTACAGGTTAACCACCACCATGTCGATGGCCGGGATGCCATGCTCGGCAACAGACGCCAGGTGCCCGCTATCTTCCCGGCGATGCAGTATGCCCCCGTGCACCTTCGGATGCAGCGTCTTGACGCGCCCGTCCAACATTTCAGGGAATCCGGTCAACTCGGAGATGTCCTTTACGGGGATGCCGGAATCCCGCAACAGCTTTGCCGTGCCTCCGGTCGAAACCAGTTCCACGCCAAAGGCAATAAGTTTGTGGGCGAACTCCACCATTCCGGATTTGTCGGTGACGCTAAGAATGGCGCGCTGGATTTTAGACACGAAGACACCTCAGAACAATGAAGAATAGAAGGATATAAAGCGAAGAGAGATTCTAGCAGTTGCCGGGCCTGCAGTTGCCGGAAGTGGAGTTTCACTTCGCCGGATCGAGGCAGCTTTCTCGGGCGGGCTTTTACTGAGAGCTGGCAACTGATGGCTGAGAGCCTGTTCTACGCGTGCACCGCTGCGAACGCCTGCTTGGCTGCGGCGATGGTCTGCTGCACATCTTGTTCGCTGTGGGCGACGCTCATGAATGCTGCTTCGAACTGCGATGGAGGCAGGTAAATGCCATTCTCGCTCATGGCTCGGAAGAATCGCCCGAAGGCTTCCGCGTCAGACTTGGCGGCGGAAGGCCAGTCAGTGACGGGACCAGCCGCGAAAAACCAGGTAAACATCGAGCCGACCCGGTTATGGCACATGGTTACGCCGGCATCTTTGGCTGCGGCCGCGACTCCGGCAACCACTTCTGCCGCAAGCTTGTCGAGCTTGGCGTAAATATCTTTGTGCTCCCTCAGATAGCTTAGCGTGGAGTAGCCCGCGGCCATCGCCAGAGGATTTCCCGAGAGCGTCCCGGCTTGATACACCGGGCCCAGAGGGGCAACCATATCCATGATTTCGCTCGGTCCGCCGTAAGCGCCCACCGGCAAACCTCCTCCGATAATTTTGCCCATGGTGGTGAGATCGGGCTGGATCGCATAGAGCTCCTGTGCCCCGCCATAAGCCAGGCGAAATCCGGTCATGACCTCGTCAAAAATCAGCAGCGCCTGATCGTGGGCGGTAATGGCGCGCAGAGCTTCGAGATATCCGCGAGAAGGAGGCACGCATCCCATGTTGCCGACAACCGGCTCCACGATGACGCACGCAATCTGGTGTTTGAATTTTTCAAAGGCTTGATCTAGCGCGCAGATGTCGTTGTAGGGAAGCGCGAGCGTGAACTGCGTGAATTCCTCCGGAACGCCCGCTGAGCCCGGAATGCCCAGCGTGGCCACGCCGGATCCCGCTTTCACCAGCAGCGCGTCAGCGTGTCCGTGATAGCAGCCCTCAAACTTCACAATATATTTACGCTTTGTATATGCCCGCGCCAGGCGGATGGCCGACATGGTCGATTCGGTGCCCGAACTTACAAAGCGAACTTTTTGCATGTGCGGAAAAGCGGAAATGACCAGCTCGGCGAGATCCGCTTCAGCGGGGGTGGAAGCCCCGAAGCTCGTGCCATTACGCGAAGCAGAGATCACCGCCTCGATGACCGTCGGCGCTGCGTGCCCGAGGATGAGAGGTCCCCAGGATCCGATGTAGTCCACATACTCGTTGCCATCCGCATCCCAAATGTGCGAACCCTGGCCGCGCACGATGTACAGGGGCTCGCTTCCCACCGCACGGAAAGCGCGCACCGGGGAGTTCACTCCTCCAGGAATAAATTGTTCAGCGCGTCTCTGCAGCTTGCGGGATTGTTCCGTGTTGCGGGTCATCGCTCCTCCACAGCAGAGATCAATATAACAGCGGGGCGGGCGGGTCGCAGCGAGGGTTTGCGTGGCCCGAGCGGCGTCTTTCCGATTTGTTATTTCGATCCTGAGCGGACCCGAGGAGGATCTGTGCGCTGCAATATGCCATCGTCCATCCTCTGCGCCGGCCAGACCGAATCGAATTCATCGGACGTTTATAAAATTGCAATATTCCCGCAATCTTCCTTGGCTATCGTGAGGCTAGTTGCCCTTCTAACCGGGAGGGTCTATCAGGACGGCCTTGGGGGGCTCCGGGCTGTCCTTTTTACTTTGCAAGGCTGTTCGACCGCGACCGAGGGCCGGTGGTAGTGCCAAGCCTCCGGGCTCATGTGGAATTTTAGAACCCGGATTTATCTCTGACGCGGTCTCTGTTCCCCTGTGCTCTTCAGGGTGCTCCTCTATGCCCCCTGTGGTTAAGACTTTTGCATTTCGCTGAGAACTGGGACGAAGTATGCCCACAGGTATAGGCTCACACCTCAACCACTTCGCGTAATTCCAGCTTCTTGCTTCTCCACAGTGTGAACCGCCCAAGCCATTCGGGGAGTGTTGTGGGCAATCCCGAAACGCCCCTCAGAATCCAACAAGATGATCCCCCCATGGCCGTTCAGTCGCAGCTTCAGATAGTTCATCGCCTCCTGCGCGATCCACTCGGGCAAACTGCCGGATTCGACGCGATCCGCCGCCCACTTCGCGAGCACCAGTTTCATGATGGGTTCGCCCCATCCGGTAGTGGAAGCGGCGGCGCTGAGATTGTCGGCATAACAGCCGCAGCCGATCAGCGAAGAGTCGCCGAGGCGTCCCGGAGCTTTATTGAGCGTGCCCCCGGTTGAGGTCGAGGCCGCGATATTGCCATCGCGATCGAGCGCGACGGCTCCGA
>DATFVD010000528.1:0-10427 GCA_035260505.1 Terriglobales bacterium | reverse complement strand
CTTGTAATAGCCCATAGCCTCGTGCGTGATCGCCAGATTTGGCTCGAGCTGCATCGCCTGCTCCAGCAAAGGCTGCGCCTGCTCCAGTTGGTTGCGATGTGCGGCGCAATCAGCGCGCAAGGCCAGAACTTCGGCCGCCTGTAAGGTGCGAACCGTGTAAGTCTTGTCCGCCGCCGGCTGCCCGTTCTTGATCACCCCTACGAGAAATCTTGTTTGCCGCGAATATCCTTCGATAACCTCCCCAAAACGTTTTAAATCGCCGAATGCTTGCTGGGCCGCTTCGATCTGGCTTCCGCTCTTGTCCCATGTCGTGAGGAAATTCTTTAGCAGTTGTCGCTTCTTCGCTTCCTCATCCATCATCAAGTAGTGGACCAGCGCCCACGACTCCGCATAAAACACCGAGGCCCGGTTCGCTTCGTTGTAATGAGGCGACGACCGTTCCACATTCAGCAGCGTCTCGATCGGCAGCAGCTTGTTTTGGCCCAGAATGTATAAGTGCGTGTTATCGATCGTTCCGATTCTCGATTCTTTTTCGCCAAGCTGCGAATTGCCGTAGAATTCCGCCAAGCCCTCATCCAGCCACAGCGGCAGCCCCGTAAAATTCAGGTGCAACAATGCGTGCGTATATTCGTGATACAGCGCATGAAAAGGATTTGTACCCTCGGAGTCCACGCGCAAAATCACATAGTGCTTGTCCTCCCCTTGCTGGTACAACCCCGCCGGATGAACGTGCCCTTTCACCTCCCAATCCTCAGGAAGCAGCATCTTCATCGTATTTTCGTTCTTAGCCGCCAGGATCAGCACCGGCTGCGCGGGATCGACGCGAAGATTGGCAAAAGCAGCGTGGAACAGCGCGCGAATCTGCTCAAACTGGTCCGCAATCCGCCGCGCCTCCCTGTCCCCAGCATTGCTCGAAACCACAAAATGCGCGCTACGCACCTCAACCCAGCCGTCATTCGGATCGCCAGCACCGAAAGCGCAATGGAAGGGAAGCAGCGTCGCAACCGCCGCGACCCCCAACGCGCGCCGTAATCCTCTCGTCATAGAACCTGCATGTAAACGCCGAGCATCGAACGTGTCAAGCCCAGACTTGTCGCGCGCAGCTTATCGGCCACATGCACGGGTCCTCACCCATGCGCGTGATCCCCGGACCGGCGGCGGCCATATGAACCGATCGTGTCGCGGCAGCTACAAGGACGGCGCGGCCCCACCAAAATCCGCTTCTGCCTGCAGTACTGTTACTTCCATCATCCAACTAAAGTTTAGCTGAAGCCTATCTGTCCTTGACAATTCCCATCCCTCGTTTTATATAGCCACTACGGCTTTGAGTGGTTTGCCCAGGGGTCAAAAAATCTCGTGGTGGGAGAGTGGTCCATGTTATGTCTTCCTCGCTGTCATTCGGTACTAGTGTCTTTTTCTTCAAAAACTCAATACGTAGCGATAGTCGCAGCATTGCTCTGCCTGTTTGCGCTGTGCCCAACCTCGCTCCACGCGCAAACGGCCAATAGCGGCAGCGTCTCCGGTGTTGTCAGTGACTCGTCCGGCGCGTTCGTTGTCGGGGCAAATATTGCTCTGACTGACAAAGCAACGAGCACACCTCGAACGACTACAAGCAACGAGGTAGGCCGCTACATAATTACGAATGTGCCGCCCGGCGAATACCAGATCACAGTCACAAAAACGGGGTTCCGCGTTACGAAGACTGAAGTAACCGTGAACGTCGGCAGTTCATTGACTGTGGACCTCAAACTCGAGCTTGGCTCGGTCTCCGAAACAGTAGAGGTCAGCGCCACAAACACTGAGCTGCAGACGATGAACGCTACCGTGGGCAACACAATCACTGGAGTGGCGTTGGAGTCGCTGCCCAGTCTTGGCCGCGACGTCAGCACTTTCGTAACCCTTCAGCCCGGTGTCGCCATGGACGGCAGTGTTGCGGGCGCTAATCAGGACCAGAATTCTTTTATGTTGGACGGTGGGAATAATTCCAGCGACATGGACGGCACCCAAAACACCTACACGCCCAGCTTTGCGGGCGACCCGTCCGGTGGTCTTGTAAACAACCTGGTCACGGCAACTTCGCCTGCTGGCAGCCCAGGCGGCGGAGCCCCCACAGGTGTTATGCCTACTCCGGTGGACAGTATTGAAGAATTCAAAGTCGGTACGACGAACCAGACCGCGGACTTCAATAGCTCCGCGGGTGCGCAGGTCCAGCTCGTCACCAAGCGCGGTACCAACCAGATTCACGGCACCGTTTATACGTACTATATGGATAACAACTGGAGTGCTAACACCTTTGATAATAATGCGAGCGGCACAGAGCTCCCCAGCTATCACTTCACTCACTTCGGCGCTGCAGCCGGCGGGCCGATAGTCCCCAAGAATATTCTTGGCGGCAAGACTTACATATTTGGCAATTACGAGGGATTCCGCTTCCCAAACTCCGTTACCGTCACCAAGGCAGTCCCCTCCCCAGGCTTGGACCTGGGCCTGGTGCAAATGCCTGTGTGCAACGCCGCGTGCCAGGCGACAGGCGGTCCGCCTCCGGTCACTACCGTCTTCAATCTGAACCCCACACCTACCACGTATCCCTCGAGCGCACCGGCGATCGGCGCGCTCGTGCCCGGCACGACCTACGCGACGGCGATTTGCCCCGCCGGTCCCTGTGATCCCCAGAAACTGGGAATCAGTCCGACTGTGGCCGCCATGTGGACGCAATTCATGCCTCAGTCCAATACTTCTACCTGCGGCGGCCTCAGCCGTTGTGACCATCTGAACGTGCTGGCCTTTAGAGCTAACATGCCAGTCGTTTGGAACGACAACTTTGGCGTCGCTCGATTGGACCACGATTTCGGCTCCAAGTGGCACTTTTTCACCAGCTATCGCTATTACAAAATGCAGCGCGACACAACGAACCAGGTGGACATCGGCGGATTCTTCTCCGGCGATAAGCTTGGTAAACCCGCTGCCGCCTCCTCTCGCCCCCAAGTGCCTTGGTATCTAACAGCGGGCCTCACAACCAATATCACGCCTAACCTCACCAATGACTTTCACTGGAGCTATTTGCGCAACCATTGGGCCCGCACTTCTCACGCTCAGCCCCCGCAGATCGCGGGCCTTGGAGGAGCGCTGGAACCGTTTGGCGAAACCTCCACCAACGTTCTTTCTCCGTACAACCTAGACACGCAGAATGTGCGCACACGCTTTTGGGACGGCCAGGACCACATGTTTCGGGACGATCTCTCCCTCATCAAAGGCAAACACTTCTTTCAGTTCGGCGGCACTTATCAGCGCAACTGGAACTGGCACGAGCGTACAGACAACGGGGGCGGCATTAACTATCAGACCGTCTATTGGTTGGGTTCCAGCGTCGGAAGCACCAACGGCATGGATATGACTGGCTACATACCTGACGGCGTTCCCAGTACGGCGTGGAAGCGGCTCTACGGCATCGTCTTGGGCGCACCCGGCGTGACGCAGATCGCCTACACTCGCACTGGAAAGAACTTGGCTCTGAACCCGCCGAACACTCCTGCGTTCGACCAGAGCACCATTCCCTACTATAACGTCTATTTCAGCGATTCATGGCGCATGAAGCCAACTCTCACGCTGAACTACGGTTTGGGTTGGACGTTGGAAATGCCTCCCGTCGAGGCGCAAGGCAAGCAGGTCGAATTCGTCGACACCGCTGGCCAGGCGATTGACACTATGGCCTACTTGAACGCCCGTAAGTCGGCCGCACTTCAAGGCGAGGTTTACAACCCAACAGTCGGCTTTGCCCTCGTTGGGAATACGGGCGGCGGCCAGAAGTACCCGTACAAGCCCTTCTACGGTTCGTTTAGCCCGCGCGTTTCGGCTGCTTGGAACCCAAGCTTCGACAGTGGAATCGGTGACAGATTATTTGGGCATGGCCAGACCGTCATTCGCGGCGGTTTTGGCCTCCTGTACGGACGTCTCAACGGCGTGGACTTGGTGCTCGTGCCTCTTCTCGGTACCGGCCTGATTCAGGCCGTCCAATGCGTTAGTCCGCTCGCTACGGGAGCTTGCGGCGGTTCCAACGGGGCGACCCCGCTAACTTCCTTCCGCATCGGGCCAACCTCTGCCGGCTTCAACGGCCTGGTGGCCCCGCTCCCTGCCGCCAGCGCAACCTTGCACCAACCGGATTTCCCGGGGGTCAACGAGATTGCTGCCGGTGCCGGCGAGGGTCTGGATCCGAATTTTCGACCCAGCGTCAACTATCAATTTGACCTGACCATTCAGCGTCAGATCAACAATAAGGTGTCGGTCGAGTTTGGGTATATCGGCCGGAAGATTACGCACGAATTTCAGCCCATCCAAATTAACTCCGTCCCCTACATGATGACTAAAGGTGGTCAGAGGTTTGATAACGCCTACGGTCAGATGGTGATGCAATTGTGCGGTGGCAACGCCGGCTTGGCTGGCGGGGGCTGCGCCAATAACTTTGCAGCCGTTACGCCGCAGCCGTTCTTTGAGGCCGCCCTGAAGTCGGCATACTGTACCACCCCGGTTAAGATCTCGAAGACCTCAACAATAACGCCGACGAGCTGCACGCAGGCGGTCGCCTTAAACGAAGCCTCGAATATCCAGAGCGCCAACCTCTGGACCCTCTGGAGCGATTTGGACAATGGTAATTTCAACTTCCCCAGGACCATGATGAATACTCCTATCCTTGACCCGGTTACCGGAAAGTCAACAGCTCTCGGAGCCAACGGCCAGCTATCTTCCGGTGTGGGTATGAACACCAGCCTCGGCTACGGAAACTACAACGCGGGGTTTGTGTCGCTGAAAGCTTCGACCTGGCACGGCGTGACCATGCAGTCCAATTTCACCTATTCAAAGGCCTTGGGAACTGGATCTCAGGTTCAGGCCACCAGTCAATACACCGCCGTAGATCCCTTTGATCTCAGCGCGGACTATGGTGTTCAGCCATGGGATCGCAAATTCACGTTCAACACGTGGCTTGTGTACCAGCCGCCCTTCTTCAAGAATCAGCACGGTATCCTAGGACGAATTGCGGGCGGTTGGACGATCGCTCCACTTTTCGCCTCTGGAAGCGGGTTGCCCCTGGCTGTCTCTCCTTCGGACAATGCGGGGAATGACGTGTACGGTGGGGGACAGGCCTTTGGCGAGGCCGACGGAAGCAACTTCGGCGCCCAGCAAAATGCCATTAAAATCTGCGGAACCAACTTCGGTAATTCGCGAGTCAACAACATGACCACCACGACGGGTTTCGGCGCGAGCGGCTTTGGCTCGAACGCCGCCGGGACAACCGTGGTTGGTTTTTTCTCAGATCCGGCAGCCGCGTATAAGTGCTTCCGGAATCCCATCCTGGGTATTGACCACGGGCATAACGGCGGCGCTGGCCTCCTCCGCGGCCTGCCGTTCTGGAACATGGACTTGAGCGTGAAGAAGGACCTCATGGTTACTGAGCGGTTTCACGTGGAAGTTTCGTCCGTCTTCACTAACGTTTTCAACCATAACCAGATGTACGATCCCGGTAACCCGGGCCTCGTCCTCGGCGAGCCGGACAACTGGGGTGCACTCCTCAATGGTCAGGTCAACACACCGCGCAAGATTGAACTCGGCTTGCGGGTTCGCTTCTAACTTCTTCCGGCGGGTTTCATCGACTCGCTTCGAAAAGGGGGAAGGCCAGTCCGGCCTTCCCCGTTTCTTTTTGTGGGGGCAGAAATTCAAAACAGAAAGTTGAAATTGGAAAAGCAGCAACGCGAGTCGGAAAATGCAGAACTAAAAACCAAGAACTGAAAACTGGAAACTGGAGTCAGCGGCCGTTGGTGTAGTTTTTTATGTCTACGGGGTCGAACATTGTTGCTGTGGCGGGGTGGGCTTTTTCGTAGGCGGATATTTCGGACTCGTGCTGGAGACTGGTTCCGATGTCGTCCAGGCCTTTTAGTAGGACTTCTTTGCGGGAGGGGGCGATTTCAAATTTGTATTTCAGGCCGTGATTGTCGGTGACGGTTTGTCTCGGCAGATCCACGGTTAGGGAATAGCCTTCTTCTTTTTCGGTGCGCTGGAATAGTTCCTCGATTTGTTCTTCGCCTAGCTCGGCGGGCAAAATTCCGTTTTTGAAGCAGTTGTTGTAGAAAATGTCCGCGTAGCTCGGCGAGAGAATTACGCGGAAGCCGTAATCTTTCACGCCCCAGGGGGCGTGTTCGCGGCTGGAGCCGCAGCCGAAGTTGGCGCGCGTCAGCAGAACGGAGGCGCCTTTGTAGCGCGGAAAATTGAGGACGAATTGCGGGTTTGGTTTTTCGCCGGGCAGGTAGCGCCAATCGTAGAAGAGGATACGGCCGAAGCCTTCGCGAGTGAGCGCTTTCAGGAATTGCTTCGGCACCATTTGGTCGGTGTCGACGTTGACGCGATCGAGCGGTATCACTTTGCCGGTGTGCGTTGAAAATGGTTGCATGCTCTTCAGTCTCCAAGCACTCGAAAAGTTTGGATCTCGCCGAACGCTGTCCAGTATGTGCTGCCTTGCTCCTTGCTCGCATCACTTCGATTCGTGGAGAGCAGAGTATAGGTGATGCCGCAACACGGCTCAGGTGGATCGCAGATCGTCAGTTCCAGCAATTTGATTTCGTCGACCTCTCCGCCACTGAACTCCACGCGCAGTTGTTTGCCGATGTGCTCCTGATGCAATCCGCGAGTGTCGATTGGCATTGTGTCCACTCCTCCGGCGCTCTCCACTGTTTTACAGTGCGCCAAGCTGGGGCGCAGCGTGCTGCGCCCCTACAAAGCAAGATGGCGAGATGAACTCGCCGCTACACTGGCCGGGCTGACGCCCGGCCTCTACATTTCTTACATCGCTTCAAGCTGGGGCGCAGCAATGCTGCGCCCCTACAAAAGCTACTCCACCGGGGCGACGTCGAAGTCGCGGACGTCTACGAAGTGGCCGGCTATGGCGGCGGCTGCGGCCATTAGCGGGCTTACCAGGTGCGTGCGGCTGTCTTTGCCCTGGCGGCCCTCGAAATTGCGATTGGAGGTGCTGGCGCTGCGCTCGTGCGGCGGCAGGACGTCCGCGTTCATTCCGATGCACATGCTGCAACCGGCATCGCGCCACTCGAAACCGGCGGCCGTGAAAATTTTATCGAGGCCTTCTTTTTCGGCTTGCGCTTTGATGCCGCGCGAGCCGGGCACGACCAGCGCTTGCTTTATGGTGCGGGCCACGTGCTTGCCGACTACGAACTGCGCGGCGGCGCGGAGATCGTCGATGCGGGAGTTGGTGCAGGAACCAATGAAGACGCGATCGATGGGAATATCCACGATGGGCGTGCCGGCTTTCAGGCCCATGTAGATCAGGGCGCGCTCCGTCGCCTTCTGATCATTGAGGTCGCTGAAGGAGTGCGGGTCGGGCACGCGGGCGGTGACGCCGGTGACCATGCCGGGATTGGTGCCCCAGGTGACTTGCGGCGCGATGTCTTTCGCGTCCAGCTCCACGGTCATGTCGAACTTGGCGCCGTCGTCGCTGCGCAGTTGTTTCCAGCGCTCGACCGCTTCTTGAAAGGCTTTGCCGCGGGGAACGAACGGTCGCCCTTCGAGGTACGCGAACGTGGTTTCGTCTGGCGCGACCATGCCGGCGCGCGCGCCGCCTTCGATGGTCATGTTGCAAACGGTCATGCGGCCGTCCATGGAGAGGCCGCGGATGGCTTCGCCGCCATATTCGGCGACGTGTCCGGTGCCGCCGCTGATGCCGATTTTGCCGATGATGGCGAGGATGATGTCCTTGGCGGTGACGCCGGCGGGGCGCTTGCCATTCACGACGATGTGCAGCGTTTTGGAACGCGATTGCGAGAGGCATTGCGTGGCGAGCACGTGCTCGACTTCGCTGGTGCCGATGCCGAAGGCGAGCGTGCCAAACGCGCCATGCGTGGAAGTGTGGCTGTCGCCGCAAACGATGGTTTGCCCGGGCTGCGTGATGCCCAGCTCCGGGCCGATGATGTGCACGATGCCTTGCTGCTTGCTGTGCATGTCAAAGAGGCGCACGCCGGATTCGCGGCAATTTTTCTCGAGCGCCTCGAATTGCAGGCGCGCGTCGGTATCGATGATGGGCAGCGTGCGGTCGGTGGTGGGGACGGAGTGGTCCATCACCGCGAATGTAAGATCGGGGCGGCGGACTTTGCGTCCCTCGGCGCGCAGGCCAGAGAAGGCTTGCGGGGAAGTGCCTTCGTGGATGAGGTGGCGGTCAATATAGATGAGCGCGGGCTGGCCGGGCTCTTCGTGGACAACGTGGGTGTCCCAAATTTTTTGGTAGAGAGTTTTGGCGATAGTCATGAAAGTTCAGTATGAATTTTAGCACTCTGTAATCCGGTTGACCATCGCCGGAATCGCAGCCCCAGGCCGGGCCTCCAAGAATGCTGTCGTTCCGAAAGAATCTAAGCAACCGCCTTTCAGTCGGTCCCGTTTACCAATTCAATTTCGCGGGAAAGTATTTTGCAATCAAGTCTTCGTAATAGGGGCGCAGCTCCTCGACGTTCGGCCGCTCCTTACTCTTTGAGTAGAGGTCATAGGGGTTGAATTCGCGCACCCATCGGAACATCTGCTTGTCGCGACCGTCCATAAGATATTCATATTCGCCCTCACGGTGCGCCGAATAGAACGAGTGATAGCGAATCATGTACAGGGCTTCTTCCGGCAGATAATCTCTGACGACGTGATAGAGATATTCGTCGTGCCCCCAAGACAGGTCCACCTGATCGAGCCCGCCATGCTCGGAATAAACGCCCATGCGGGTCTGATAGTCGGGAACTTTGGCATCGGGGTTGAAAGCAAAGTATTCGTGTAAGACGATTTTGGACGACCACGCGCAACCGACCGGAAACGTGTCACCGACGACAGCCCATTGCGGCTCGCCCCAGAGGCAGAGAATCTTGCCGAGGTCGTGGATAAGCCCGGTTAGAACGAACCAATCGGGTTTAGCGTCGCGCCGGATGGCCTGCGAGGTTTGCAGCAGATGCTCGATTTGGGTGAGCTCGGTGTCTGGATCGCTTTCGTCGACCAAGGTGTTGAGAAATTCCATGGCCTCCCAGATGCCCATCTGGGCGCGGTTCCTGGCGAGGAATTGTTTTTTCTTATCCAGAACGAAATCGCGAGTCTGGTAAGCATGATTTTGGCGGTAGAACTCGCGAACACGTGGGGGCGTGGTCTCGCTATAATCGCGGAATTCGTCGGGTTTTTTCTCCTCGGTGTAGCGAGTCTTGACGAAGTCGTCCCACTCCTCGAGGCCCCGGAGCGGGCCAAGCTGATTTGCCAACGTTGGTTTCACGGTGTTCATGGTGGGGTGCTCCTGCTCTGTTTGCCCAGTATCCACCGTCTTGTGTAGGTGTCAAGCGCTACGGAGGCACCCCCCACCCCGGGTGTTTGGAGAAAAGAGGCTGCAAGCTGCTGAAAATAAAGGACGGGAGTTGGAAAAAGAGAGGCAAGAGCGCTGAAGAGGCTGCAAGTTGCTGAAAACACACCAGAAGCGGGAACAAGCCTAACACAGAGGGCACGGAGGTCCGAGCACGGAGGCCATAGAGGGGTCACCCCCGGGCGATTCAGATCGTTATCAAAACAAAGGAATTGCGGGGAAAGGGATTTGTAAGAATATGAAAACAAAGGCCTGCCACAGCAGGCAGGGGCAGCAAAAAGCGACTCAGAGGCTTTGCTCAGGCGCGAAGAGGGCGGCGGCTGGGTAGAATGAAGAGGCTGAGAGGCGAGTTTCACAAGTTCTTATAGCACGAGACTTGTTAACTGTCAAGTAAATTCGAGCGTGAGGCTTTTCGGGGAGCACGACGACGGTCAGGACGAGTCAGGTATCCTCGGGATGGCGTGTTTTTGGGACCAAGGCGCTTCATTGAATGGGATTCTTCCTATCCGTCCGATCATCGCCGTGGTCATAGTACCCAGTGCGAGTGCGGACTACGTAATTGCGCCCGCGGACTTTCACACGAACGCGTCGAAAAAAGCCGTCATGGCGAAGATTTGACGGGGAATAGCCCAGGAGATATTGCGAACGAAGCTCGCGCGCGATCTCCTCGAATGCCTGTCCAATCCGCTCGATGGATTTCACTCTAATGGTGCGACCTCCCGTTTCGCGAGCGAGTTTGCGAACACTCGAGTCTCCGTGGTACTTGCCGCCCAACAATGAGTAAAATTCCGGGTCGCTTACGACAATCGAGTAGACGATGAGGTCCGCTTTCTCCGCCGCTTCGATTGATCTTTGCAAGCTGGTCTTGCTCCCCTGGTCCTCCCCGTCGGTTACCAGCACCAGCACCTTACGTCCAAAGCGCGCCTTCATCAATTCATTGGAAGCCAGATAGACGGCGTCATAGAGGTGCGTGCCTCCTGGGGGGCTCGCCGCAGCATCCTGGAGAATGCTTCTTCCTGTTTCGTTGATTTCCACCGAATCAATGGCCCTC
>DATFVD010000527.1:0-6880 GCA_035260505.1 Terriglobales bacterium | reverse complement strand
TTACGGGGCGGTGGAATCCCAGGTCTCGAAAACCGCGAGACCGGGGCACCCGCTCGATTAGTTAACCGTCAGAACTTGGGCTGGGCTCGTCACTCCGGCCGACGCGGCCGTGATGTTCGTGGTGCCCGCGACAATCCCAGTTGCGAGGCCGCTGCTATCGATCGTCGCCTTAGTCGTGTCACTGGAGGTCCAAGTGGCGAAATCCGTGATGACGACCGGGCCGTTGCATGTGGTGGCCGTCGCTATAAACTGGAGCGTACTGCCGTGGGTGACAGTCGGGTTCGGCGGCGTCACGGCAATGGACTGGATACAAGGAACAGTAACTGTTACAGTCGTCGATCCGAAGAGCGTGGGAATTTCCGTTGACGTCGCGGTAACCGTCGCCGTTCCCTGGTTGGCAGCGGTTACGAGTCCACCCGCGCTAACGGTAGCGACATTCGTGCCAGTGACGTCTGCGATGCTCCACGTGACTTTAGAATCCGGACGGACACCATCGTCGTAGGTGCCCACCGCCGTCATTTGCCTGGTATTGTTGGTAGTCCCCGTTTGGAGCGTAGGCGTTGCCGGTCCGACGGCAAGCGACTGCAGCGTCGGCTTCGGGAAGAAACCCCGGCAGCTAGCCCCGAAGGCCACTGCAACGAGAACCGTGAAAGCCAGCTCCAACGCCAGTTTGCGCCCGTTCAACATAAGAGATCGCCTCAGATAGCGTGATTTTAGCAGAATGCCCAGCCCTCGCTCGACCACCGGTAGTGCATGGCTTGGGTCGTACCTTCACACACCCTGCCCACCGCCGACTCGAAGCGTTCCCGAATACTTGGAACGGATCGCAATCCTGAACTTGCGAAGTGTTTTCTGGCAGGCTGCGAAAAAGTAGATTCCCGACGCACGACCCCTAAAGGGGCGCCCTGATACGAAGCGGCCTTTACTGAGAGCTGACAACTGAGAGCTGAGAGCTGTTCTACTTCGGCCGCTTCTTTCCCGCGTTCGCAATCCGCTCGTCAATCGCCTTCCGCGCGGCGAAGCCTTCGCCTGTCCCGTGCCAATGCGTGATCGTTGCTTCGCCCAGTTTCCAGCACAGCAGGAGGATCTCGCCCTCCACCTTGCAGGGAAAATCGAGCAATCCAATGTTGAGATCTTTCACCTGCACGCCGGTCGCATCAATTTCGGCGAGGGCATCCTTGACGCGCCGGATCGCCTTTTCGCGTTCCGCCTTGCGCCGCGCCAGATGGACCACGTTCAGCATCATGCCGCCGTTTAGAAAAACACGGTGTGCGGTCTCCTGCAACTCCGCGTCCACGTCTTCAATCAGCTTCTTGCCGTTAATTGCCTGCTTGAGCAGCGATTCCAGAATGGGCAGAAGTGTCTGCGCTTCATCGAGGGTAAAGGTGCGGTCGGACATGTAACTCTATTCTACTGGAATCCGCGTGGCAGGAGGTGTCAGGTGACAGGTGACAGGTGTCATGTCTCAGGATTGCGATTGGGCTTTCCTCCGAAACCGGGAATTTGCACCTCAATCTGTAAGTTTTTCGGCGTCGATAATTGAACTAGAATGGTAGCTAACACTCTGGACCCGCACGGAGAATTCCCCATGGCTGTAGGTCGCGCGCTTTATGCGGTTTCCCCGACCATCATCTGCGCCCTCGCATACACTCTCGCGGCTCAGGAAGTTCCTGTTCCCCAATTGACGTCGGGTTCCGCGCGCAAACCTGCCGCCGCGGCCAGCAAGCCCGCCGAGCCGCAGACCGTTGCTCTGACCGTAGCGAAAGGCGCACCGTTACAAGTGGCTTTGGATGAGGAAATCCGAGTGAAGAAAGTGGGACAGCCGGTTCATGCGCGTATCGTCGAGCCGGTCTATGCGTTCGATCACATTGTGGTGCCGATTGGTTCGGAGGTGGTTGGCGAAATCACGAAGATTGAACCGCTCTCAGAGAGCAAGCGTACTTTAGCCGCACTGAATGCGGACTTCATGCCGCTACGCAAAGTCGAAGTCGGTTTCCATGAATTGGTGTTGCCCGACGGAAGACGTTTCCCGCTGCATGCGAGCGTCACTCCGGGCTCCGGGCAGATCATCGAGTTCGTCACCTCGGCCAATGAAAAAGAAAAGACAAATCGCGTGCAGGATATGGCTTCCGAAAAAATCAAAGAGGCGAAGCAGCAAGCCCACCAGGAGTGGGACAACGCCATGAAGCAACTGAAGACGCCCGGGAAAATTCGCCGCCTCGAGCATTACGGAGAAGCGCAACTGCCGGTTCACCGGCAATACATCCCGGCCGGAACCGTGTACTTCGCCGAACTGGAGGACCCGCTGGAATTCGGGAGCGAAGTGATGACCGCCCCGATGGCTTCCTCGATTCTCGCCGAACTGCCCGAGGGAAGCGTGGTTCACGCTCGCCTGGTCACTCCGTTATCGTCCGCAACCTCGCGCAAGGGTCAGGAGGTGGAAGCAGTCCTCTCGCAGCCGCTGATGGATGGCGAGCGCCTGATCCTTCCTCAAGGCAGCCGACTGAAGGGTACAGTCAAACAGGCACAGCCGGCACGTCGCATGAAAAAGAACGGACAGCTGCGTATCGGATTCTCGGAACTTGTGCCTCCCGATGGCATCGAGCAAAAGATCGTGTCTACGCTGGAAGGCGTGCAGGCCGGCAAAAATGCCAACGTGAAACTGGATTCTGAGGGTGGCGCCGAAGCCACCACGTCGAAGTCGCGCTATCTGGCGACGGCAATGTCCGTCGGACTAGCGGGCCTCGCGGCCTTTGGCGATGGTCCTCTGTCTACCGAACACTCTGGAGGACAGGCCGTCGGCGGCGCCAACGGATTCAAGGTAGTCGGAATGGTGATGGGCGCCCTCGTGCATTCCCGAGCCTTCGGCACAACCATGGGGGTCTATGGAGGCGCGGCGTCGGTATACTCGCACTTCATCGCCCGAGGACGCGAAGTGGAGTTCCCGAAAAATACCGCCATGCAAATTGGAATCGGAACGCGCGCGACTGCAGTAACGCCAACTACGCCCGAAGCGACGCCTCCCGCAGTGCCCTCCGAATCAGCCGCTCTGAATTAAGCCAGCTTCTGCTGTCGATCCCAACATTTTCGGTGGAGCGCCGGGCGTCCCCGCCCGGCCACGATGCCACCGATCATGGATTCTCCTAGCACGATAGTCGGACGGGCGAAGACGCCCGCCGCTCCACTGCATGACGCGGGTCGGTTCTCGCATCGCTGCCCGTGCTATTTTTTAGACGGACATGGACACCCCGCCCCCACCAGTTTCCCAATCTACCCCCAGGAATATATACGCATTCGGCCTGACTTCGTTCCTCAACGATACGGCGAGCGAAATGGCGTATTGGGTGATGCCCGCCTTTCTGGCATCGATCGGGGCGGGAGCAGCGCAGCTTGGAATTATTGAAGGCGTTGCGGAGAGTGTAGCGTCCTTTGCGCAGCTTTTCTCGGGCTACCTGGCGGACAAGATTTCTCACCGCAAGCCAGTCGTGGTCGGCGGATACTTCGTGGCCAACGCGGTGAAGCCATTGCTGGCGCTGGTTTCATGGTGGTGGCAAATTTTGGGGATTCGTTTTGCGGATCGCTTTGCCAAAGGTGTCCGCGGAACCGCGCGCGACGTGATGGTCGCCGAGTCGGTCGACAAGTCAATGATCGGCTCGGCCTATGGGCTGATCCAGGCGATGGATTCCGCGGGCGCCATCGCCGGCCCGCTGTTGGCGCTGGCCGTGATCGGGCGTTTCGGGATGCGCGGCGTTTTCGCTTGGGCAGCGATTCCCGGAGCTCTGTGCGTGATGGTTGCGTGGGTTGGAATCCGGGAGATTCATAAGCAAGTGGAGCGACAGGCGTCCTCGCCCGTCAAGGCCGAGCGCAGCTCGGCGGCTTCCGCGAAATCCGAGTGGCTCCCAAACTTGCCGGGCGGCTTCTACTACGTGCTGGTGGTAGTCACATTTTTTTCGCTGGGAAATTCCAGTGACATGTTTCTCGTTCTGCGTGCCGGAAATATCGGGATTCCGGCGTCCCGCGCGCCACTGCTGGGACTGGTCTTCAACATCATGTTCACTCTGGTGTCCTGGCCTGCGGGCAAGTTCAGCGACCGCTTCTCGCGCTCGGCCATCGCCGCCGCCGGATATCTCGTTTTCGCCATCGTCTACTTTGTTTTCGCACTCGCGCCGTCCCAACTGGCAATCTGGCTGAGCATGGCTTTCTACGGCCTTTTCTATGCGCTGACGAATGCCGTGCTTAAGGCACTCGTCGTCGAAAGCGTGGACGCCGGCGTTCGTGGCCGCGCTCTGGGGATTTATGCGTTTTGCATCAGTGTAACCACGCTGCTCTCGAGCGTCATCACGGGAGCGCTTTGGAAGGTGTATGGACCGGCGGTCCCATTTTATTTTTCGGCGGGGATCGCGACGGTGTCGGCGTTCGCCCTGCTCGCCCATCGTTCGCCGAAACGGGGATGATCTGAGCCGTGACTCTACGCGTGGCTGGGTGCAACTTCATCAGACCGGCGTTGCCAAAAATACGCCACCAGCAGAAATACCAAACCCGCCACGCTGTCGAGCACAGCGTCCCGCCACGTTCCGGTCCGCGATGAAATGAAGCTCTGGTGCCATTCGTCCATCGCGGCAACGAATACGGTCCCCAGCCAGGCGAGGAACGCGACGCGCCACGACCAGGCATGATTGTGAACGAGCGTTGCCCGCCAGCCTCGCAGCAGCAGAACACTCAGCATGCCGAACCCGATGACGTGGCCGGTCTTGCGCAGATAGTGATGGAAGACGACAAAGCTGTAGAAATTGATCTCGCCGAACAGGCGCGTCAACAATGCATACAGCATACTGCCGGTATGTTGGGCCGAGAAAAAATCGGTAGACTCAAACGCAATCAGCCCGATCCAGACAAGCGCTGGCCACCAGGCGCGCAGAAGATTGGGACGAGACGCAGTCAATATCGGTCCCTTCCCCTATTCGGCCGCGTAATTCGGAGCTTCGCGCGTGATCATGACATCGTGCACGTGGCTTTCGCGCAAGCCGGCGGCGCTGATGCGCACGAATCGCGCCTTGTGCTGCAGTTCGGCCACGGTCTGGCATCCGCAATAACCCATCCCCGACTTCAGCCCGCCGACCATCTGGTGCACGATCATCGACACCGAGCCGCGATACGGGACACGGCCTTCAATTCCCTCCGGCACCAACTTCCCCAGCCGATTCGAGTCTTCGCCCATGACCGGCATCGCGGTCGATGCATCTCCATCGGAGTTCTGGAAATAGCGCTCGCTCGAACCCGCCGCCATCGCTCCGAGAGAGCCCATGCCGCGATACGATTTGAAGGTGCGGCCCTGATACAGAATCAATTCGCCCGGGCTTTCATCCGTTCCCGCAAACATTGATCCGATCATCACCGCGGAAGCTCCCGCCGCCAGCGCCTTGCTGATATCGCCCGAATACTTGATCCCGCCGTCGGCGATCACTGGAACGCCCGAGTCGCGCGTGGCCCGCGCCGCCTCCGCAATCGCCGTGATCTGGGGAACGCCAACGCCGGTTACGATGCGAGTCGTGCAGATCGAGCCCGGCCCAATGCCGACTTTCACTCCATCCACTCCGGCGCGCACCAGGTCGCACGCGCCATCAAATGTCGCTACGTTACCGGCAATGAGTTCAACCTCCGGCAACTTTGCTTTCACCTTCTTGACCGCTTCGATCACCAGCGTGGAATGCCCATGCGCGCTGTCGATTGCCAGGACGTCGACTTTTGCCTTCGCCAGTTCCTGAGCCCGCTCCAGGAAATCGCCCGTAGCTCCAATCGCCGCACTCACCCGCAGACGTCCCTGATTGTCCTTGGCGGCGCCGGGATATTTCAGTTTCTTCTGAATGTCCTTAACCGTGATCAGGCCCTTCAGGTTGTACTTGTCGTCGACGACCAGCAGCTTTTCCACGCGGTGTTCGTGCAGAATCTCTTCCGCTTGCTCCAGCGTTGTTCCCACCGGCACCGTGATCAGATTCTCCTTCGTCATTACTTTGCTGATTGGAATATCGAAACGTGTTTCGAAGCGCAGATCGCGATTGGTCAGAATGCCGACCAATTTTCCATCCTTCAGTGTGATCGGCACACCCGAAATCTTGTATTTCTGCATGACTTCCAATGCATCGGAAACTTTAGCATCGGGCGACATGGTGACCGGATCCACGATCATGCCACTCTCCGACCGTTTTACCTTGTCCACTTCATTGGCCTGCTGCTCAATCGTCAGGTTGCGGTGAATGATCCCGAGGCCTCCCTGCTGCGCCAGGGCAATCGCCATGTGCGACTCGGTTACCGTATCCATCGCGGCGCTGATGATCGGAATGTTCAGCCGAATGTTTCGCGAGATCTGGGTCTGCGTATTGGTGTTGACGGGCACGACTCCGGAATGAGCCGGCAGGAGCAACACGTCATCGAATGTGAGGGCTTCGGGGACTGGAAAATGGATCATAGGATTTTGGAATGAACTTCTATTGTAGGGAGCGCCTTCACATCAGGCAAACGTTGTTCCCAGACATGGCTAAACTACAAGACGCGTCCAGCGTCAAAAAAACTCCGAGACGCCCCGAAGAAACTTGAACCACAGGGGACACGGGGGCTCACAGGGGAGTGTCGCAGAGCCGTTTTTCGCTGTGGCGCTTCCCCTGTGAACCCCTGTGTCCTCTGTGGTTATTACGTTTGCCACGGGGTCCGAAACACGATACATTTCCGGGTAGTCCCCCAGTCCGATGCACCCCCGGAGGCTCCATGTTGTGTAACCTGCCCTTTCGGATCGTAACCGCTTCAGCCCTGATTCTGAACCTCGCAGCTGCCCCAGCCATTTTGAGTGCCCAACAGGCGCCAGCCCCGACCGACGTTCCGACCA
>DATFVD010000526.1:0-13835 GCA_035260505.1 Terriglobales bacterium | reverse complement strand
CGCGGAGCTTTCCCGGTGAAACCGAGTTCGCGCTGCCATGCCGTGCGATCAACTTTGATGACGATGCCGTCAATTTCGTACGGCAGGGATTCACGCTTCGACTCCCAGATCTGGATGAATTTCCAGACCTCAGCGAGATTCTTTGCCGGCTTGCGATTCGGATTCACTTTGAAACCGGCCAGCTCTAGCGCGTCCATCGCTTTTGATTGGCGGTCGAAATAGGTTCGTCCGTTCTGCAACAGCATGTAGGCGAAGAAGTCCATGCGGCGTTGTGCAGTAATCGACGGTTCGAGTTGCCGCACTGTTCCCGCCGTAAAGTTGCGCGGATTGGCAAACGTCGCCAGCCCCTGGCGCTCGCGCTCTTCGTTCAGCTTACGGAAGGCGGCAAGCGGCATCAGCATTTCGCCGCGCACTTCAAAGTCAGCGGGAATTCCGGCTTTCTTCAACTTGCCGTGGGGAATCGATAATGGGATGGAACGCACGGTGCGCACATTCAACGTCACGTCCTCACCAATGGAGCCATCTCCGCGCGTGATGCCGCGCTCAAGACGGCCGTCGCGGTAGGCGAGCGCCAGCGACATTCCATCCAGCTTCAATTCGCAGAAGTATTCGATGTCGGTGCGCCCGGTCAGTTCGTGCACCCGCCGTTCCCAATCGCGCAGCTCGTCTTCGCTGTAGGCGTTGTCGAGCGAGAGCATCGGGGAAGAATGCCGGGCCTTCACGAATCCTTCGCGGGGCTTGCCGCCCACACGCTGCGTCGGGGAGTCCGACGTGATGAGTTCTGGATGCTCCGCCTCGAGCCGCTTGAGCTCGTTCATCAGCTTGTCGAAGTCGGCGTCCGAAATCTCCGGATCGTCGAGCACGTAATAGCGATATTCGTGATGCCGGATTTTCTCGCGCAGGACTTCGATTTTCTTCTGTATGGCGGGACTCGACATGACTGGGGAATTATAGGGGAGTTCTCAGTTCCCGGTTCCCGGTTCTCTGTTCTCAGTAACCCCAAAACCGCCAAATCCGGTTTTTCTGAGAGTTTTTCTGAGAACTGAGAACTGAGAACGGAGAAATGGGAACCGGGAACTGATTTACTGTCTTTTCGCTTTCCGAATCCGCCCCCGTCCAAGGGCGCCGCGACCCACGCTCGACGGGGGCTTGCGCATTCCTTCCAGCAATTCTTTCAGCACAATCGCGTTATTGTGTTCCTCGTTTCGCGACGCATACAGAAGCATGACTCCGCGCTTGCCTTCCGCAAGATGATGCAGCTTCTCTACGGCCGCAGAACCCTCTTCGCTTACCAACTCTTTGAGATAGCGCTTCCGGAACATGCGCCATGCTTCCGGATTCTGATGGAACCACTTCCGTAAGTCGTCCGAAGGGGCGACCTCGCGCAGCCAGAACTTCACCGCTGCGTCTTCCTTCGTCAGCCCGCGCGGCCACAGGCGATCTACCAGCACGCGCACTCCATCTGACGAAGAAGCGGCCTCGTAGACGCGTTTGACGGCAACGGCCATGGCTTCCTTGCTACGACTTCCGTATTATCCTACCTCTGGCGCTATCATCATGACCTTCCCGAATTGGATTTCTCCTTGTGTCCGGGCCTGCGCCGCGATACTCGCGCTGCTCGCGCTTGCGGGCTGCGATGTCGAGCGCCGGAAGTCCGATGCGGAACTCGGTCTCAACCCGCAACAAGTTGCAGGCAGAAAACTCTATGACAACTATTGCGACCGCTGCCATGAACCGTACTCGTCCCGCGGCAAAAAAGGCCCGAGCCTGAAAGGCGTGTTCAAGCAGCAGTACCTGCCCCTGAGCGGAATGCCCGCAAAAGACGACCGCATCAGCGACATCGTGATATATGGCCGAGCCAAAATGGAAGGTTTTGGCCAGGTGATGACGGAGCAGCAGATTAAGGACCTGCTGGCTTATCTGCACACGCTGTAGAGCAGTTCTCAGTTCTCAGTAAAACCGTAAGTTATCGTTGTCGGACGATGTTATGTCTCAATTACGGCTGCGGGTTTTTACTGAGAACTGGGAACTGGGAACTGAGAACTGAGAACTAGTCCTATGGCATAATCGGCTCGGTGTCTCCCGCCAACAAATCCGCGCTATTTCAGAGGCTGCCTTCGACGGACGAACTTCTGCGCCAGCCCGACATGCAGGAGCTGACGGAACGCGAGGGTCATACCGCGGTTGCCGAAAGTATCCGCGTCGTGCTCACGCGCCTTCGCCAGGAAATCAGCGGCGGCCACTTTGACGGAAAATCGCTGGACCTCGCACTCGGCGGCCTGCCGGCGGCGGTTGAACGTCAACTCCGGCAGTCGCTGAATTATTCATTGCTGCCGCTCATTAACGCCACCGGCGTGATCCTGCACACCAATCTGGGACGCGCGCCGCTGGCTGCGGTTACGCTCGATCATGTCCGCGCAACGGCGAGCGAATATTCCAATCTCGAGTTCGATCTTGCGACGGGCGAACGCGGGAAGCGCGATGTCCATGTCGACCGGCTGTTCCAAAAGCTGCTCGATGATGCGCTGCCGAGCTGCGCTCGGCTGGACCCTTCGGCTCCGCTCGGGGCAGGCTCTCGAGGGCAGCCGTCCCCACGTGGACCGGAGCAGGCGATCTCGACCATTGTGGTCAACAACAACGCTGCCGCGGTTCTGCTCGCGCTGAATTCGCTCGCCGAGGGCGGCGAGGTCATCGTCTCGCGCGGAGAACTGGTCGAAATCGGCGGTTCGTTCCGCATCCCCGATGTGATGTCGAAGTCGAGTGCGACGCTGCGCGAAGTCGGCACTACCAACCGTACGCGGATCGCCGATTACGAGCGTGCCATCAACGACCGCACGCGCCTCCTGCTGCGCGTGCATCGTTCCAACTTCGAAATCACCGGATTTACCGAGCAGCCGGGGCTCGACGAACTGGTCGCTCTGGCCCTCCGCCGCAAACTGCCGCTCATGGAAGATCTTGGTAGCGGCGCGCTGATCGATTTGCGATCGGTCGGAATCAACGGCGAGCCGGGCGTGCTCGACAGTCTACGTGCCGGCGTCGACATCGTTACGTATAGTGGCGACAAACTTCTTGGAGGTCCGCAATCTGGCTTGATCAGCGGCCGCGCCGATCTGGTCGCGCGCATGCGCTCGAACTCGCTGTTCCGCGCGCTGCGGGTGGACAAGCTTACCTATGCCGCGCTCGAGGCCACGCTGCTCGCGTACGTCAAACGGGATCACGATGCCGTGCCAGTGCTGCGCATGATGCGCCTTTCGAAAGACGAGATCGCGGGGCGCGCGGAGGGCATCGTTGCTCAGGTCCAATCGGCTCAGGGAAAATCCGCGCGCCTCAAACTGGAACTGGTTGACGGTGAATCCGTGATCGGCGGCGGCGCGGCGCCATCGGCTATTTTGCCTACGCGGCTGATCGCGCTTACCCATGCCGATCTCAGCGCCGACGAACTCTGCGCCCGCCTTCGCGCCAGCGCTCATCCCGTAATCGCCCGCGTCGAAGAAGGGCGAGTCCTGCTCGACCTGCGCACTGTGTTTCAGGAGCAGGATGCTGTTCTCGTGGAGGAGCTGACTTTGTTAGCCTGAGCGAACTTCCAGATTGCCAATTGCAAATGAGAAATTGACAATACTTCTATGATTCTCGGCACCGGGGTGGACATCGCCGAAGTTCCTCGCATCCGCGAAAGCATCGAGCGGTTCGGCGACCGATTTCTTCGTCGCATCTTTACGGAAGGTGAAATTCGTTACTGCGAACGAAAAGCTACCCGCTTTGAAAGCTATGCCGCGCGGTTCGCGGCCAAGGAAGCCGGGATGAAGGCGCTGGGCACGGGATGGAGCCGGGGCGTGCGGTGGCGCGATATCGAAGTGGTGCGTCCGAAAGGGCAGCGTCCTACTATTCAATTTCATGGGGAGGCGGCGGCTATCTCGGAGAAACTCGGCACGAAAAACGTTGCTCTGTCGATCACCCACACTTCCGAAGAAGCGCTGGCCCACGTCATCCTGGAGAACTAGTAATCAGCTGTCAGCTCTCAGCTCTCAGCAAAACCAGGGGGGCGGACGCCCTTGTCCGCTCCGGATGAAAAATCGGTGGCGGGGGCGGCTGTCCCGTGGCTCGCGGAGGGGACTTAACCTGCTGATTCAACATAGGTTGTCTGTCTTCTCGCAACAAGCGCGAAGGTTCGGGGTTTATATTGGCGGAAGTGATGAGGCCGGTTCGCCGGTTTTGGACCAAAATGGCTTGTCTACAAGGAAAGGCGATGAAAATGAAACTCTCCGTTCGCGGCTTGGTACTCGGAATTTTGATGTTGTCGGTCTCGGTATTGTCGCTCTCGACGGTATCATCTGCGCAAATCGGGATCGGGGTGTCGGTGCGGGTCGGTCCGCCGGCGCTGCCGGTGTATGCGCAGCCGCTCTGTCCTGGTCCGGGCTATTTCTGGACTCCGGGTTATTGGGCGTGGGATGACGACGACGGCTATTACTGGGTGCCGGGAACATGGGTGGTTGCGCCGGTGGGCATGCTGTGGACTCCGGGCTATTGGGCGTTCTCGGATGGCTTCTATGGCTGGCGCGCGGGGTATTGGGGACCCCATGTCGGCTTCTACGGCGGCATTAACTATGGCTTCGGATATGGTGGCGAGGGCTTCTACGGTGGCGAGTGGAGAGGCCGCTCCTTCTTCTACAACCGCTCGGTCACGAACGTGAACGTGACCAATGTGACGAACGTCTACAACCGGACGGTTATCGTAAATAACACGAGGAATGTAAGCTTCAACGGCCGAGGCGGCGTCGAAGCGCGGCCCACGCCGCAAGAAGAAAGGTTTAATCGCGAACCGCACAACGCGGTGCTGGCGGCGCAGACTCAACATGAACATGCCGCCCGGCAGAATCGGCAGCTGTTTGCCTCGGAGAATCACGGACGTCCGGCGATTGCGGCGACGGCCAGGCCGGGCGAGTTCAATGGACCGCACGTGCAACGAGCCCGCGCGGCGGGAGAGCCGTATCGCGCGCCGAAGATTACGCCGCGGGAAGCGCGAGTGCAGGCGCCGGGCGATCGCGGCGGCAATCGCGGCTTCAATAACGTGTCCAGAAATAATGAGACGACCAGAAATGGCGGCAACGGCAATGCTAGTGGCCGTGCGACGGCTCGTCCCGGGAATCCCGTGAACGATTCCAGGAACAACAATCCCAGGAACCTTTCCAGGAACAATGGTGCAGTAAGAAACCAAGACGCCAGAACCCCTCAGCCGAGAAACTTCGAGGGAAGAGGCCCCGATGCAAGAAACAATCAACCACGTAACCGGGAACAAATGGCGCCTCGCGACAATTCGCGTAACCGGGAACAGATGTCGCCCCGTGACAACCCACGCAACCGGGAACAGATGTCACCCCGCGACAACGCACGGCCGAACAGGCAGGAAAGACCGGTCCAGAACCAGCAGCGGGCAGTTCAAGAGCGGGCGGGGAACGCGAATCGGGGACAAGCAAAACCCGAACAAAGGCGCAATCCGCCCGAGCAGCATCGTTAAATCGGCGATCCGAACCGGCGATCTCGACCGGCAAGTTCGGCATTCGAACGGCTCCCACTCTTCGCACCGGACGCGAAGGCTGGGAGCCTTGCTTCTTAGGGGCAGCTTCTGCTGGACTTTCGGCGTCAATATCCTCTCAATATCTTCGATCCAATCTTCGACCCAATCTTCGACCCATGAAATTTGGCGGTGTTTGCTATGATGTTCTGTCGTTAACTGACCACCTTGCCTAGCCAGAAGCAGCTGAAATGGTCGCAACTCCGCGTGGGACTCACCGTCGTGGCCGCGAGCGCCACCCTCATGGTGTTGATTTTCCTGATGAGCGGGACTGGCGGATGGTTCACCACCAAGATCAGACTGCGATCCTACGTCAGCCATGCAGGGGGCCTGCGCGAGGGTGCGCCGGTGCGCCTGGCGGGGGTGGATATCGGAAATGTGACAAGCGTCCGGATCGTGAACGGCAAGCCGCTGACGCCGGTCGAAGTTTCGATGAAGGTCAATACCAAGTACGCTTTCAATCTGCGAAAGGACTCGGTGACGGTGTTGAGCACCGCGGGGATACTTGGCGAAACCTACGTCGACATTGACAGTACGCGGGCGAAGGGTGCGGAGGCGATCGACGGAGATACGTTGGAGGCCCGCGACCAGCCGGATATCCAGGACGTGGTGCGAGCCAGCCAGGGCACATTGCAGAACATGGACCTGCTGCTGAAGCGGGTGGATCGCATTTTGGCGTTTGTCGAAAGCGGGCAGGGTTCAATCGGGAAAGTTATTTACGATTCGGCTTTGTACGACCGGCTCAATGCAACGGTGGCTGAATTCAAGGGATTGGTGGACGATATACAGAGTGGAAAGGGATCGCTCGGTCCGCTGCTTACAAGCGACGAAGCGTATAAGAAGGCGATTGCCGCCGTCGACAAGGTCAACCTGCTGATCGATGAGTTGCAGCAGGGAAAAGGCACCGCCGGGAAGCTGCTCAAAGATCCCGAGCTGTATGACAACGCGAACAAGACGATCTCGAACGTTCGCCAGATTACGGATGACATCAATGCTGGCAAGGGCGCGCTGGGCAAGATGACGCGGGACCAGGAATTCGCCAACAGGCTGCAGGAGACGATCAATAATCTGGCGGCCTTGTCGACGCGCCTGGAAAAGGGCGAGGGCACGGCAGGGATGCTGTTCAAGGATACTGCACTCTATAACAACAGCAATCAGATGCTGGTGGAGACGCGGGAACTGGTGAAGGCGATCCGGGAAAATCCCAAGAAGTATCTGACGTTCCACGTGAAAGTTTTCTGAGGGCGGTCGATAGTTGCCAGTCGATGGTCGATGGCCGTTAGTCGCTGGCAAGCCCGTTGGCCGCCTCGCGTGGAGCGATATCTACGCCTGCGAACGACTAGCGACTGACGATCATCGACCGGTAGCTAACCACTCCGAGGGGCGTTCGTCCAATACAGCGTCTGGTCCGGCCATTGTTTCCACATCTCGATTCGAGGATCTCATGCGCAATTTCTTGAAAGTGCTGACCGTCTCCACGTTGCTTGTGCCCTTCTTGTTTTCCCAGGAAAAGCCAGCCCAAGGCAAGTCTTCTCAGGACAAGCCGCAGGCCGCGCAGCAGGCTGCCGACGTGCGCTTCTCCGCCGACATGCTTGATAAGAATGTGGAGCCGTGCACTGATTTCTACGCATACGCGTGCAGCAAGTGGGCGGCGCGTAACCCGATTCCCTCCGACCGGTCCTCGTGGGGGCGGTTTAATGAATTGCAGCAGCGCGGGGAATACATTGTGCGCGACATTCTCGAGAAGGCGGAGGTCGACCGGCCGGGCCGCAGCGCCAACGAGCAGAAGACCGGCGATTACTATGCCAGTTGTATGGACGAAGGTGCGATCGAAAAGGCGGGCACCAAGCCGCTGGAGCAGGACTTCCATAGCATTGTGGCGATCCAATCGAAACCGGAGCTTACGAAGGAGATTGTGCGGCTCCATCGCGCGGGCGCTGATGTGTTGTTTGGTTTCAGTTCCGGATCGGACTTCAAGAACGCAAGCCAGATGATTGGAGAGCTGGACCAGGGTGGTCTGGGCATGCCGGACCGCGATTACTATTTCAAAGACGATGAGAAGTCGGTCGAGCTGCGGAAGAAATACGTCGCGCATGTGGCGAAGATGTTTGCGCTGCTGGGCGACGATCAAGGCAAAGCCGAGGCGGAAGCCAAAGTCGTCATGGACATTGAAACCGGTTTGGCCAAGGGCGCGCTGGACCAGACCAGCCGGCGCGATCCGCAGAAGATCTATCACAAGCTGTCCAATCAGGAATTGGCCGCGCTGAGTCCCGCGTTTAACTGGAACGCATACTTCGAAGGCGTGGGAGCGCCGCATTTCGATTCGCTCAACGTGGTTGAGCCGGACTTCATCAAGAACATGCAGGAAGTGTTGAGCGGGCACTCGCTGGATGATTGGAAAACGTATTTGCGCTGGCACATCGTGCATGCGACCGCGCCGACGCTACCGGCGGCATTCGTGAACGAAAACTTCGATTTCTTCGGCAGGACGATGCAGGGCACGAAGGAGCTGCGTCCGCGCTGGAAGCGGTGCGTGGCGTATACGAACGAGGATATGGGCGAATTGGTTGGCCAGATTTATGTCCAGCAGACATTTGGGGCCGAAGGTAAGGAACGCACGCTGGCGATGGTGGGGGCTCTCGAAAAGTCGCTGGGTGAAGACATCAAGAGCGTGTCCTGGATGGGCGCGGACACGAAGGCGCAGGCGCTGGTGAAATTGCAGGCAATCACCAACCGCATTGGCTATCCCGATAAATGGCGCGACTACTCCACGCTGCAGATTGTGCGCGGCGATGCTTTCGGCAACTCACAACGCGCCAACCAGCACGACGTGCAGCGCAGATTGAACAAAATTGGCAAGCCGCTCGATAAGAGGGATTGGCCGTATCCGCCGATGACGGTGAATGCTAGTTACAACCCGAATCAGAACAACATCACGTTTCCCGCCGGAATTCTGCAGCCACCGTTCTATGACAACCAGGCGGACGACGCGATGAACTTCGGCGGGATTGGCGCCGTGATCGGCCACGAACTCACGCACGGCTTCGACGACCAAGGCAGCCAGTTCGATGCCGACGGCAATCTCCGAAACTGGTGGACGGCGAACGATAAGAAACAGTTTGAAGAACGTACCAGCTGCATCAAGGACCAGTACGCGAACTTCGTCGCAGTCGATGACCTGAAGCTGAACGGCAAGCTCACCCTGGGCGAGAACACGGCCGACAATGGCGGGTTGCGGATCGCCTACATGGCCATGCTGAATACGTTTGCCGGCAAGGAACCGGTGGCGGTCGATGGTCTCTCCGCCGAGCAGCGCTTTTTTCTGGGATGGGCGAACGTGTGGTGCCAGAACCGTACCGATGCCTTGGCTCGCATGCTGGTTACCGTCGATCCGCACTCGCCATCGAAGGATCGGGTGAACGGAACCGTTTCAAATATGCCGGAGTTCCGCGAAGCGTACCACTGCCCGGCGACGGCGCCGATGGTGAATCAGAATGCGTGCCGGGTATGGTAGGGGGGAGTCGATGGTCGTTAGTCGTTCGTCGTTAGCTACCGGTCGTTAGGCCGCCTTTGGGCGGAATCTGTTGATTAGGGCGTTCAACCCGCGTGCTATGCCGTCGCACTTATGATTAAGCTTGTCCACCTTTTCCTGTGACAGGTATTCTAGACGCCGGGCTATTAAAAGCTGGGTCTGGAGCTCTAAAAGGGATCCTCTGGCGTGAAAAAGAAAGCGAACGAACTCAGGATCCGATCGATGTCCCTTTCCTTCGGCAATATTGCTCGGTACCGAAACCGCAGCGCGGCGCATCTGCGATATCAGGCCATAAATTTCGTGTCTTGGAAAGTCACTGGTAGCGCGGTAAATCTCCACCGTAAGATCCATCGACTCCTGCCAGATCCGCAGGTCCTGAAATGACGAACAGATAGGCATCGCGACCCTCCGAGCAAAGGGTAACTCGGAGTGCGCAGATGAGCCTATGACCGCCGAACATTAAAATTGTGATGATTGCCTTGAAGCGCGGAGAAGGAGTCAGAACCAGTGTGTAACGAAGAGTGCCAACGACCAACGACTAACGACCAACGACCAACGACTTTCTATCTCGCCGCCACGTCCGCCTGTTCGTGCGCGTGATAACTCGACCGCACCAGCGGGCCTGACTCGACGTGCTTGAATCCGAACTTCAGGGCTTCTTCTTTCAGCGAGACGAACTCGGCAGGCGTGTAGTAGCGCGTCATCGGAAGATGATCTTTTGACGGACGCAGATACTGACCAATCGTCAGAATATCCACGCCGCGCTCGCCCAGGTCGCGGAAGACTTCGATCAGTTCAGCCGTCTCCTCGCCGATCCCAACCATCACGCCGCTCTTGGTCACCGTCGCGGGATCCCACTTCTTGGCATTCGCCAGCAGATCAAGCGTCCGCTTGTAGCGCGCGCCCGAGCGGACCGCGCGGTAGAGCCTCGGGACGGTTTCAGTGTTGTGGTTGAGCACGTTGGGCTTGGCTTCGAGCACGATGCGCAGAGGCTCTTCCAGACCTTGGAAGTCGGGAATCAGCACTTCGACGCGGCACTCGGGCACGGCCTCGCGAATCTGCCGGATGGTTTCGGCGAAAATCCTGGCGCCGCCGACGTTGTCGTCGTCGCGATTCACGCTGGTAACGACCGCATGACGCAGGCTGAGGGTGGCGACGGCTTCGGCCACGCGCCGCGGCTCGTCCCAGTCAATCGCCTGGGGACGCCCCTTGGGGACCGCGCAAAAGCCGCAGCGGCGAGTGCAGATGTCGCCGAGCAGCATGAAGGTTGCCGTGTGATGGTCCCAGCATTCTCCAATGTTCGGACATTGCGCCGACTCGCAGACGGTATGCAGGCCAAGGCCGCGCGCCAGCTTCTTCAGGTTATGAAAATTTTCGCCGACCGGAGCTCTGGCCTTGAGCCATGAGGGCTTCGGGGTCGGGATCCTGGGGCCGAGGTCGATCTGGATGAGCTGGGAGGCGGCGGACATGTCGAAGCTTGATTTTATCAGTTTGGCGGCCGCGACACGACGGTCACGTTTGATCCAGGAGCCGATTCAGCCGCTGCTTAACCTCAGGCCACTCTGCCGCCACGATCGAAAACCGCGCTGAATCGCGAGCGATGAAGTCGGAGGCCATGCGATGGGAGCGGAGAATCCCTTCGAACTTTCCGCCGATACGTTCGAGCGCAGCGCGTGAACGCTGGTTACGTATGTCGGTGTGAAAGCAGACGCGCAGCACTTGCCAGGTTTCGAAGGCAAATGTCAGCATGAGTAGCTTGGCCTCGGTGTTGGCCGCCGTCCGGACTGCCGAGCTTGCCAGCCACGTGTAGCCGATCTCGCAGGCGTCGGGCACCTGGCGGCCGTATTGCGCGTGGCCCTGCGGCCATGCCCATCGCTCCAGGTTAAAGAAGCGTGTAGAGCCGATGATGGTGCCGTCCTGCCCGCCGTCGTTCATGCGGTCATTCATGCGGCCGTTCATGCGGACGATCGCGAACGGTACAGCGCTGCCCGCTTCACGCCAGGCGATGGCGGTGTCGATGTAGCTGGTGGCTTCGACCTTGCCCTGCGGGATGGGACTCCACTGGTAGAGCGAACGATCGACTGCCGCAGCGGCTGCCAGGCCGTCAACATGACGGCGGTGAATCGGTTCGAGGCGCACGCGCGTGCCAGACAGCACAGGATCTTCTGTTCCCACGTTCCCAGTATGCTATGCGTCGCGCTATGGTCGCAACGAGACTGATAACTAGTAAGCGCTGAGCGAAGATGCAGCGGAGTGAATATCTACATGCTACTGCTGTTGTTGTTGCTCCTGCTCCGTGCGCGAGTTGAAGCGCGCGAACACTGGGCGCGATTGGATGACGATGCTGGGAGCCGATTGTTCTGGCGGCGGCGCATCCGCCGGACTCACCGTCACCGCGACGCTCAGTTCACTTTGGGCTTCGCCTTTGTAGACGCCGCGAGTGGGCGGGACGTCCGCATAGTCGCGGCCAATGGCTACGCGAATGTGGCGATCTCCGCCGATCAAGTTGTTGGTCGGGTCGAAGGCAGTCCAGCCTAAGCGGGGGACCAGGGCCTCGACCCAGGCGTGCGATGCTCCTTCGAGGGAGCGATCTTGCTGTCCGTCCTTGGCTTCGCGGTGAAACAGGTAGCCGCTGACGTAGCGACAGGGGATGCGGAGGGGGCGAACGAGCGCGATCATGACGTGAGCGAAGTCCTGGCAAACTCCCTGGCGGCTTTGCAGTGCTGCTTCAATGGGGGAATCGACCTTGGTGCTGTTGGGCACGTAGGCGAACAGTTCATAGATGCTCTCATTCAGTTCGGTCAGCAGCTCGAGTGGACTAGCGCGACGCTCGCACCTAAGTTCTTTCACCAGTTGTTCCAGCGCTTCACTGGAATGGGCAAACTGACTGGGCAGCAACATTTCCCAGTGGTCTTCGGCGGCGTTCGAGGCGTCGAGGTCTGCCCAGTCGCCGGCTTCGGCGGGGCGAGGGGCTGACGCAGACTGGACCTGTACCGTGGATTGGGCCGTGACTTTGACCTCGGCGTGAGATCCCGCAATGTCGAAGTGATGCACCGCGTTTCCGGCGAAATCGCGATGGTGCGTGATATTGGCGGGAGGGTTCACGTCGAGATAGAAGCTGAG
Source organism: Terriglobales bacterium (assembly GCA_035260505.1). Classification (GTDB taxonomy): domain Bacteria; phylum Acidobacteriota; class Terriglobia; order Terriglobales; family Acidobacteriaceae; genus Acidiflorens. Next base: position 1,608 of record DATFVD010000526.1, on the reverse strand, counting down.
GCAGCGCTGGTTCGCTTCGCTCCGCGGCTGCATGCGTACTTCCATTACGCTCTCGCGTACCGCGGGCTCGTAGCGGAAGGTGGTCGTATGTCGAACTGAGTAAATCAAAGATGCCCCTTTATTGAGTCATTGAATCATTGAGGTAATTGAATCATTGTTTTTCAATGTCTCAATTACTCAGCGCCGATTCAACCGGGTAGTCAAAATAGATCTGGTGAATCGCGGTGTGGGCTTGACCACACTGCTGCCGGACGCTCTGCACGTAGGCGCTTGCTCCGGAGGCTATTATCTCGTCAATCTGGCCGAAGCTGAGGGTTGCGCGCAGGCGTCCCGCCAGACGAACCGGCTGCTCCGCCTTCCGTTCCGTGAGTTCCGCAATCGCGCGCAGGGCGGCGTGAACCATGTCAACTGAGAAGCGCACCGAGTGTGGGAACTCCAGGTTCAAGAGCAAGAACTCAGCCACTCGCAGCGGTCGCAGCTCGGCCGTGTACTTTTTGCAATATGCTTCAAACGCCGCGCAGGATTTCAGCAGTCCGACCCACTCCAGGTACTCTTCGCTCTCCACCGCCTGATCCGGGGAATAAGGTAGCCGGATCAAGTGGGTGCCAATCAGTCTTGCAATGGCGTCGGTTCTCTCCACGTATCGGCCTAGCTGGATGTATTGCCAACCTTCTCCATGCGACATGGTGGAGTCGGTTACGCCTTGAAACAGGTGTGCTCCCTCCTGAACCGCTCGAAAAAATACATACGAATGCAGCAACCACGCTTCACTTGAGATTGTGCTGTTCACCTGTAAGTAAAGACGATTGAGTTGCTCCCACATTTCCGAGCTGCACTGCTCCCGGACCTGGCGCAGATTCTCGCGGGCTGCTGCTACACATGAAATAATGGATGACGAATTTGTCTTGTCGAGCGTCAGAATGTGCGTGAGCGTGGTGGCGTCGATCTTGCCATCCTCGGGAGCGGGAGCCTGCAACGCTTCGAGCAGCCGCAACCAGCGGCCCGAGCCTGCCTCCGGAGACTGGTCCAAACGCAGCTGAAAATCCACGTCGATCAGGCGGGCGGTGTGCTCGGCGCGCTCCAGGTAACGGCTCATCCAGTACAAACTGTCCGCGACTCGGGAGAGCATGGTCGTCTCCTTGCGTTCGTTCATGCGCGCAATACCCAGGTATCCTTGCTACCTCCGCCTTGTGAGGAGTTGACCACCAGCGATCCCCGACGCAGCGCCACGCGCGTGAGCCCGCCCGGCACCAGGGTGACGTTCTCGCCATAGAGAATGTACGGACGCAGATCAACGTGACGGGCTTGCGCTTCTCCTTCGAGAAAACACGGCGCCCGCGAAAGGCTAAGCGTCGGCTGCGCGATGTAATTCCGCGGGTCGGCCTGGATCCGCTGGCGGAACTCTTCTCTCTGTTGAGCCGTGCTATGGGGGCCGATCAGCATTCCATAACCACCGGACTCGCCCACTGCTTTGACGACTAACTGGTCCAGATGTTCCAACACATAATTCCGTTGTGAGGGATCCGACAGCAGATAGGTCTGCACATTGGCCAGGATGGGCTCTTCTCCCAGGTAATAGCGGATGATCGCGGGTACGTAGGCGTAGAC
>DATFVD010000525.1:0-8472 GCA_035260505.1 Terriglobales bacterium | reverse complement strand
ATCTTTGTGAACTACGGCATCGAGCGGGGCTTCGTTTTCGAATCCGGGCAGCAGTTCTTTCATGGAGCGCGGATCGAGGAGCGCGCCGGAAAGACAGTGCTGTCCGGCTTCGCGCGCTTTTTCGAGCACGTAGATATTTTCCTTGCTGAGCGCGGATTTGGGATGGCGCGCGTTGTGATCGTCGATCAACTGCGAAAGCCGCAGCGCGCAGGCCATGCCAGCCGGCCCGCCGCCGACGATGACGACATCGGCCGGCATTTCGGGATGCTCGACGTTGGGGAGAGGCTTGCGGAAGATCAGGGTCATGGTTTGATGGCAAAAGGTGAATGATAAATGGAAACAGCCTCGTAGTTTGTTGACAAGCGTCCGTTACCGCCGGCGCCGGGTTGGGTCTATTGAGGCAATGGGAACATCCCTGTGATGTCCACCCATTTTTTATTATTAGCATCGATTTTCATTTGATGTTTGATGCCCAGCTCACCTCGTTTTATCTTGAACACCTTCACCGTGTTCTTACTGTATTTGAGAGCGACATATTTGATAGCAACATAGTCAAACTCGTTGTCACTTCCGACATAAAAAATGCCGGAAAAGCGTGTCGAGTAATGACCCATTGAGCCATTCACATATTCCTTCACCTGTTGGAGATCAGCATTTTCTGCATGTTTTAAATCAACACACCCCATAAACATCGCAACAACAATAAGAAGCAATGACGATGGAACCAACATGTGTTTGTCTTTCTTTTGCTCAGGAGGTGCAGGTACGGCCGGAGAGATCGAGCCATCAGGCGGGAAGACGGGTAGTGGCTCAGTTTCACGATGCAACCCAGAAAAATCGCCGACCACGAAGGACCGCGAACGGTTCCAGTCATCGCTAATAAGAAAGGCGCTATCTGAAAGAATACCCACCCTCCGACGAATCTTCTCGCGACGCTTGCGAATTTGCGCGACCAAGTCACGAGTCGGTTGTGAGGATTTCGCCTGACTCGCTTTACACTTTGCAAGGTCACGGGCGGCGCGCTTGGATCCTCTTGGCATGAAGCCATTGTACGACGATCAGTTTCGGTCCGTTGGCCTCACCACTTCTTGAAAATCACTGCGACGGCGCCGATCATCATGGCGAAACCCACGAGGTAATTCCACTTCAGCGGTTCACGTAGATATAGAACGGAGAAGATCGAAAACACGGTTAGGGTGATGACCTCCTGTATGGTCTTCAACTGCGCCGTCGTGAACTCGTAGGATCCGATGCGGTTGGCCGGCACCTGAAAACAGTACTCCGCAAAGGCGATTATCCAACTGATAACGATGACCTTGAACAGCGGTGCGTGGCGATACTTCAGATGGCCATACCAGGCGAACGTCATGAAGATGTTGGAGAGGGTCAGGAGCAGGATCGTGGTCATGCGGATATGTTGCCTGATTCGGGGCTTCGTTTGCACACCACCCAGCAGTGGAGCGACGGGCGTCTCGCCCGTCCACATAGGTGGCGGCAGCATAGGAGGCCGGGCGGGAACGTCCGGCTCTCCACCATCAAGAGCGTCGGATTTCCGCGATCGCCTCGCGAATGGCCTGCAACACTCCATCCATCTGTTGGGGCGTCCCAACCGTGATGCGAACACATCCGTCGCAGCCGGGGTTGGCGGTTGAATCGCGGACCAGGACGCCTCGCCGTTGCATCGATTCGACGAATGCCTTCACCTTGGCACCTATTCGCACCAAAACAAAGTTGGTTTGGCTCGGCCAGAAGCGCAGGCTCAGCTCCTCGAACAATTGCGCCAGTCGATCGCGGCCGCGCTTTACCTGTGCCACGTGCTCGCTTACGAACGCCCGATCCGCCAGAGCCTCTTCGAGACAAGCCAGCACCACGGAATTCACATTGAACGGCAAACTGAGCCGCCGCAGGTAGTCGATCTGCTCGGCCGCACCGGTGAGCACCCCAAGGCGCAGGCCGGCGAGCCCGTAGGCTTTCGAAAACGTACGTGCTACAAACAGGTTTGGATGACGCGCCAGGTCCGGGATCATTGTCCTGCAGGTCAGTGCCGCGCCGCAAAACTCGAAGTAGGCTTCGTCGATCAGCACCGCCGCATCCGGCGCTGATTCCGCAATCTTTAACAGGTCGGCGCGCGAAACCGCGAGGCCGGTGGGATTGTTGGGATTCGCAATCGCGATCACCCGGGTGCGCGGCGAAATGCGAGCGAGGAAATCGGCGACAGGGAGCGCCAGGTCTTCGCCCGAAGGCAGGCGCACCACCTGCGCCCCAAGCGCCTCACCGAGCATCGGATACATCACGAAGGTCGGGTCGGCAAAAAGCAGTTCGTCGCCCGGGCCGAGGTAAGTTGTAAAGACCAGCGACAGAGCCTCATCCATTCCGTTGGTGAGCAGCACTTGCTCGGGCGCGATCCCCAGGAAATTCGCGACCAGCCGCTCGCCAACCTCGCGCTGCGGATACAGCGCCACGTCCGCCGCCGAGAGCGAGCGCAGCCGCGCCAGCACACGCGGCGAGCATCCGGCCATGCTCTCGTTGAGATCGAGGCTCAGCCCATCGCGGCTCACGATGGGCGATTGATACGGACTCAGTCTGGCAATCGATTCCCGCGGTTTCAGCATGGAATGCGCGTAAGTGAAATGCGCGTAAACATCACGCGATGAGTTTACGCGATGAGTCCACGACACCGCTGCCGATCTCAAAATCCGCCAGCGGATTGGCGTTTATTCCTTTGCAAATGGCGCTCGCCCACGCGCTCACTCAGCGCTATAATCACCGCGGAGATGCGGCAATGATCTGGCATCTGTCGATTTGGGTCGCTGCCATGGGAGCTTTCATTGGAGTCATGCTCCTTTGGGATTTCGCAGTGTTGCTTGTCTTCGGTCTCTTTGGTATGAAGGTGCCGCTCCCCCTACATTTTAGAAGGCGGCAAGAGACGAATGCTGCACTCCAGCGCCTAGGAAAGTTTCGGTACGTTCTCATCTCCGGAGTATTGTTGTTCGGCCTGCCTATTGGTTTCGGGTTGGAAACCTACGACTACATTGTCGACAAATACCTCACACGCTCATTTCATGGAGTTATTCTGGGACACCTCTGGTGGACTCTAGTGGCTGCGACAATTGTCGGCGTTGCTTACGGGGTGTGGACGTGGAAAAAATCGATACTTGCTGACAATCCCGCTCGTTCTTAACCGTATATTCGCCTGCGTTCAGCGTCGTCTAAGATGCGGCAAGCCGCGTCTCTACTAGTGCTTTTCATCCCGCCTCGCATACTTCACCGCGACGAAGATCGCAGTGCAGATTGCGAAATCCGCCAGGAGGCCCCAGTCTTCCTTGAAAAGTGAGTGCCGCGCCACCATCGGCAGATGTGGCATGAGCAGGAAATAGATCGCGTTGCCCGCGAGCACGGCCACAAGCGCATCCAGAAAATTCTTCACGGTCCTCTTCGTCAGTGTCTTGCCCAAGCCGGCCTCCGCTCCTGCCAGCATTAGTCCTGCTAACATCGCTTAAGATGCTGGAACCGTCCACTCCAGTGCAGTATGTGAAGGGTATTGGCCCGCGCCTGGCCGAGATCCTGGCTGCCAAGGGTCTTGCGACCGTCGACGACCTGCTGCACTACCTGCCCTTCCGCTACGAAGACCGGCTGAACCCGCGTTCGGTCGCCGAGCTGCGCGCCGGAGAGATGGCTACCGTGATCGCCGAGGTGCGCAACTCGGGACTGTTTCGCACTCGCCGTATGCCGATTTTTCAACTTACGGTCGGCCAGGGCCGCACCAAGTTGAAGTGCCTGTGGTTCAACGCTGCGTATCTTCAGGATCGCTTCCAGCCCGGACAGATGCTCGCGCTCTATGGCAAGGTCGAAGAAGACCGCGACGGTCAACTACAGATCGTGCAGCCGCAATTCGAGGTTCTGGGCGACATCAACGAAGAGGGCGGCGCCGACGAGGCCGAGAAAAAGGCAGCCGCGTCGCTCGAGATCGGACGCATTGTTCCAATTTACGAATCGACCGGTCAGGGCAAACTCACGCCGCGCTGGTTCCGGCGCATTATCCGGTGGACGCTTGAAAATCTGAATCCCAATCTGCCCGATCCCATCCCCGCCGCGGTGCGCGCGCATCTGAGCCTGGTGTCTCCGCGCGAAGCGTGGTGGAAGGTTCACTGGCCCGATGCCGGAGAAAGTTTCAGCGATCTCCAATCGTCGCGCACAGCGGCGCACATCCGGCTGATTTTTGATGAACTGTTTTTTATCGAGCTTGGCCTCGAACTCAAGCGCCGGGAACAGAAGGCGCAAACCGGAATCGTCTTTCGTCTGGACGGCGGCGTTCGCGAGGCCATTAAGAAGATACTGCCGTTTCATCCGACGGCTGCCCAGAAGCGGGTGCTGAAAGAAATCGCCACCGACATGCAGATGCCGTGCCCCATGCGGCGTTTGCTGCAGGGCGATGTGGGATCGGGCAAGACCATCGTGGCATTCCAGGCCGCGATCATTGCCATTGAAAATGGATACCAGGTCGCGCTAATGGCGCCGACTGAAATTCTGGCGCAGCAACATTATTTTTCCGCCCGCCAGATTCTCGAACGAGCCGGATACCGCATCGTGCTTCTGACCGGCTCGCTCGAGCAGGACCGCAAACGCGACGTCCGCCGCCACATCGCGCAAGGGAACGCGCAACTCGTCATCGGAACGCACGCGCTGATTCAGGATCGCGTGGAGTTTGGGAATCTGGGGCTGGTCGTAGTAGATGAACAGCACCGCTTCGGCGTGATGCAGCGTCTGAAGCTGATGAGGAAATCAGACGATCGTGGAGCGACGGGCGTCCCGCCCGTCCCGGGGATGGCTGGGCAGCCGGGCGGGGACGCCCGGCGCTCCACTGAATCCGATCCTGAGCCCGACGTGCTGGTGATGACGGCGACGCCCATCCCGCGCACGCTTGCCCTCACTCTCTACGGCGACCTTGACGTCTCGGTGCTCGACGAGCTTCCCCCGGGACGCACTCCGGTTGTCACCCGCTCCGTGCCTGACGAGCGCGCGCCCGAAGTCTGGGACTTTGTCCGCAAGCAGATCGGCGCCGGGCATCAGGCCTACGTCGTGTATCCGGTGATCGAGGAGAATGAGGAGCGCGAACTGAAAGCGGCGCAGCAGATGCACCGGCAGTTGCGGGAAAAGATTTTCCCTAACCTTCATGTCGGTTTGCTGCACGGCCGTCTTGATGCCGACGAAAAAGAACGTGTAATGCGCGAATTCCAGCAGGGCAAGATCGAAATTCTTGTCGCAACGACGGTGATCGAAGTCGGCGTCGATGTCCCCAACGCGACCGTCATGGTGATCGAGCACGCCGACCGCTTTGGATTAGCGCAGCTCCACCAGTTGCGCGGACGCATCGGCCGCGGCGCGGCGAAGTCTTACTGTGTGCTGATGCGCGGCGGCAAGGTTTCCGAAGAAGGCGAGCGGCGCCTTGACGCCATGGTGCGCTCGAACGACGGCTTCCAGATCGCCGAACTCGATCTCGAACTGCGCGGCCCCGGCGAATTTTTCGGGACGAAGCAGGCGGGCATTCCGAGCTTCCGCGTGGCCAATATCATCCGCGACCGGCAGCTGCTGGAGGCGGCTAAACGCGAGGCCGCGTTTGTGATCTCCGGGCCGAATACGGAAATATCGAAAGAAGAGATTGATCGGGCGCTTCGGGAGATGCGATCGCGCTGGGCGATGAATTATGGGCTGGTGGAGGTGGGGTAGAAGCGCGAACAGGTCGGCTCGATGGTTAGGGCTAGGGTGATGGCGATGTTCCCAGTGATCGCACGTTCACCTCTGCGCTGCTGGTGTACCGGGGCGACTGTCGCAACCTGCAACCTCGACAGGGTAAAGGGCGTGTACGTCGCGGCGCAGCTTGCCATCTGCACCATCTGCTTCGAGAACCTGCAACTTTAGTTTGGCCCCTGCAGTAATCGGTCGAGACGACTGTAGCGTAATGTCGAACGAATTGAGGACCATGGCCGCCAGTTCCTCTGTTGCTGCTGGAATCTTCGAGGCGGACGACGGATATATGGCGAGACCACCTGTAGCCGCAGAAATCTTCTTGAAATAGTCCCGACGTTTTGATTGGCCATTGTCCAGGATCAGACCGAACACAGGCGGCCATGAGGAACGCAGGAATAGCGACTTGGTCTCTTCGTTCGTATGCCAGCTGATATCGTCATCGCCATCGCTGATTACAACAATCGCAGCATTGCGGGTGGTAACCCGGCTCGCGATGTCAATCATCGCGTCGTACACGGCTGATCCAAGCGTAGGGGTCTGAGCCGCCCACTGATGTAACAACTTTTCACTCTCGGTGCGACCGATTGCGTGGCCGCGAATTCTTTCATCAAATATGAATGTCGCGATGTCTTCCCCCGCCAGCCCCACTAACTCCTTGGCGGCGGCGATGGATTGATTCCAAGTGCCTTTCATGCTGCCGCTCGCATCGAGCATCAAAATTACTCCCGTCTTAGCCGCTGGAAAAAGTGAGCTAATGTTCGCCCGACTGCCGTTGATTTCGGCTTTCAACTGGCCAGCCGTGGCATTCATAACAGGCTGAGCCTGTTTATCGAGCACGCGAAGGATGGTACTGACGGGGCAGTCTTGCCCGAGTCCGATGGGTACCAGAGTGCCGACGAGAATAATGACCGCGAGTCCATGACATAACACAAACGAACAGACGCGCATGATATCTCCTGTGCGACGCAAGGTGTTTCATTTTACAACGACGGTCCGGAACAATATGTGGCCGGGGATTGCTGGGTAATGGATATTGACGATAAGACTGATTACGCGAACACCGAATTTACGCACCGTACTTTCTTAAATCATCCCTTCCGAATTACCATCCAGTCGATGCCTTCTCCCCTCAAACACCGCCTGCGCGATCCGCTCTTCCTCTTATGTCTGACGGCAGGCCTGCTAGCTTTCGTCGTGCAATCCGGCGAGCTAGGGACGTCCGACACGATGCACCGGCTGCAAACCACGCATTGGCTCTGGACTTCGGAGCCGCAGGTTCTCCCGAACGAGTATCCGGAGTTTGGCCTGCGCGGCCGCGGCGGGCGTCTTTATAGCTGGTATGGCATTGGCCAGTCTCTGCTCATGCTGCCCTCCGATCTTCTGGGGACCTGGATGGAGCGCTGGACCATCTTCTCGGATTACCGCGATGACCCCGAAGTGCGGAGCATTGTGGTCAGCTACATCACCAGCATTTTGGTGAGTGTTCTCACCGCGCTGATCGCATTCCGGTTGCTGCGCCAGTTGCGCTTTAGCGTGAACGAGTCGGTGGCGGGCGTGCTGGCATTGATGTTCTGCACCACTCATCTTCATTACGTACAGAACATGATGGAGAACAATTACATCATGCTGCTGACGCTTACCGGATTTTCATTCCAGTACGAGTGGCTGCGCACGAATAGCCGGCGAGCGCTCTTCATCGGCTCCTGCGCGCTGGGGCTGAACCTGCTGACCCGCCTCACCACCGGGTTAGATCTTATTGCCGGCGGAGTCTTTATCCTCTTCGTCCTTTGGTTCGAAGGAGCAGAATTTGAAGGCGCGCGGGCCGAGGGAGCGCGCGGCCGGCTGTTGTGGCGGCGTCTCCTCGCTTACTGCAAAGTCGCCGCACCGGTTTACATATTCTTTTTCCTGGTCGATCGTGCCTACCAGTTTTACCGCTTCGGATCCTTTACCAATACCTATGTAGCGATATTTGCCCGTGAATATCGCCAACGCGACCCTTCGCTGCCGGCGAACTTTCCCTGGAGTACGCCATTTCATGTTGGCGTTCTCGGCGCGCTGTTCCAGCCGGAGAAGTCTATTTTTCTCTTCGATCCTCTTCTGGTGCTGGTAATTTTTCTCCTGGCATATCTGTGGAAGCGCCTGACGCCGGAGGTACGCGCTTATGGGGCGACCTCTGTTCTCCTATTGCTGGCCTATATCTGCTTTTACGCGCGATACACGTACTGGAGCGGCGACTTTGCCTGGGGTGACCGCTATGTTTCGACCGCCGTGGAGCTGGTGACGCTCATTGCCGTGCCTCTGCTGATGCGCTATCGAGAGCATCTGGGAAAAAAGATCTGGCGCGCGGGATGCGTGCTGATCGCAGTCAGCCTGATGATTCAGCTGGCGTCGGTGGCTTTCTGGCTCCCGCTGGAAATTTACCAGATGGATACGCTTGGGCATCCGACGTTTGTGATTGCCCTGCGTTTCAAGAACATCGTCGCCTTCGCTTTCGGGAAGATGGATGCCTGGGGATTGACCAACGACACTATGACCCAGGACCAATGGGATTATGTTCACGTCACGACGTGGAATTTCCTGCCGTTTCTGCTGCGCCGCGTGGGAGCGGCGCCGGGCTGGGTGGTGGATACGGTGCTGGCCGTCTGGCTTGCGGGGATTGCGATGCTCGGGGCGGTCTTGCTCCGGTTAAGACGCAGCTTGAGGGCGGTTGTGTGAGGGCAAGGA
>DATFVD010000524.1:0-3363 GCA_035260505.1 Terriglobales bacterium | reverse complement strand
AAGCGTTGGCTTCTGCCTAAGCATTGCGCTGGCGTTTGGATACCCACCGGCAGCGAGCGCGCAGGATGGCATAGAAACCGATCAAGATTGCAATGCGCAGATCTTAACCGGCGGCTACGGGTACAGCTTCAGCGGATTTAGTGGTCCGTACAAGACGACAACATCTTTCTTCATTTCATCGGCACCGACCTCGCCTGAGGAGGCGGCCGAAGTCGGCGAAGGTCGCGTCGGTGCGGTCGGGCTAGCAACCTTCGACGGCGCGGGGGGTCTAACAGCTCAAGATACCCTTGCTAGGAGCAGCTTACGCGCAACAATTACGAGCAACACGACAACAATCATTAGCAACACGACTAGACATGCCGGCGCCGGAACATACGGCGTAAAAGCCAACTGTACCGGCCACGCTTCGATGGACCTCACTTTGGATCCTAATCGCAGCGATCCCAACAGTTCCGTCAAGGTTGATTCCGAGCATTTGGAATTTGATTTCATGATCGTTCCCGGCGGGCATGGCCGCGAGTTCTCTTTCATCGTCACAAACCAGGCAATCACAGACCAGACATTGTGCAGCGGGGCCATGCCAGATTGCACGCCGAAGCCGACGCTGCCGGAGCAAACGGGTGTCGCGTTGAGTATTGGAGATGAACCGTGCAGGCCCGCCAGCTTGCAAGGCACGTATCGTCTGCTCAGCACGGGGACTAACCTCACGCGGCTCGAGGCCAATGCTAACGTCGGCTTCAGGGTCCTCGATGGAGCCGGGCTCATGATCGGTGGGGAGGACACCGGCGTAGCCAACGGCGCAATCCTGTCGACTGCCGGTCGTACTGGCAATTACAGTGTCCAACGCGACTGTACGGGTACTTTGGTCCGTAATGACGGGGCAACCTTTGACGCTGTCGTCGTAGACGGGGGGCGACAGGCATATTTCTTGCGAACGCAGAATCTCGCAATCACCAACGTCTTTCTCAAGAAGGGATCGGGACGCTTTGTGGTGGGCAACAGCGATACGCCTCCCGCCAGCGACCCCAGTGCCGATGACGACAGCGGTAACGACTAAAGTCGCGCGAAGCTGCCTTCGTTCGCCCAATTTCCAAAATCTTGCGGAAGGAGAGCTGAAGATGCGGCGGCAAAAATTGTTCGGAGCTTCTGGATTACTCGTGGGCGTTTTTGTAGTGCTGCTGCTCGCGCCGGAAGGAAGCGCACAACAATTCAATTATACGATTACCGACCTGGGCCCCGCGTCGGTGCCTGGCCTCGCCGGCGCCACCTGGATGGGGACCATTTACACTGGGGGGACGTACACTCTCGGCATCAATGCTGCCGGGGACGTGGCAGGCCCGTCGGGCTGAGTTGGAATCGACTTCGCCGAATCATGCCTGAAACAGGCCAAGGAACAAGGGCTGAAGAAGCATCTCGGAGCAGTCAATGCTGGGATGTAGCTTCAGCCCCCTGATCAGGTGGTGTCCTGAGAGCGGCAACTCTGATTCGTTAGCTTCGATCGTACCGTCCGATTGTAAGCCGTTCGGAGCGTGCAGCCGGTGCTCGTTGCTACGGGTTCTCGGCATGACTCCTCATAAGTTGCGTTGTGTTTACCGGGGATCGGCAGGTCGATCCGCGATTGTTAGCGGGTGACGGGCAACTCTGACGTAAAACGCTTAGGTAAGGGTTGCCGACAACTCAGAACTCTTCATCCGCGCCGGCAATCGGATCCTTGAGCATGGCTTGGACTATTTCTTTTCTCGCATCGATGGAGTGAAAGTCATGCCGACCAGCAATCCCTCCGGTGCGATGAAACGACTAACGGTTTGGCCCCATGGTTCTTTCTTGTTCTTGATAAGCATTCGATATCCTCGCGATTCAAGATGCGCCGTTGCCGTTTCGACGCTGTCAACGTCAAACTCAAGCCACGCTTGTGGTGCAGGAATGTCGTCAGGCCAGGAATCTTTGCCAAAACAGGACTGCGCCGCCTGAGAAAGCGGCCACAGGGCGAAACTTTTTGCGCCTCTAAGAGCTTCCGTATGAAGATAGCCGTCAGTCTCCTCTTTGAAGGGGATGCCGAGGGCCTCCCTGTAGAGCTTGCGACTTTCGACCTCTTCTCGAACGATCGGACCAAAGCCTGCGATGAACAGAATCTTTATGTTTCCGGTACCGTGCATGGCATCTCCTCTTCCTGAAATAAAAGCGGCAATGCGCGCTGCCGCCATCCCTACCAACAGCTCTCTTCGAGTCATCGACTTCAAAGGTAGTTTGGAACAGGGTGGTCAGTCTTGAATAAATCGGAGATGCGCAGTGTACACTCGGCGGATCGGAGCAAAATGGTCGGCGTGCAATTGGAAAAGCGTCGGACTTCGCGTGCCATGTGCGCTTGATCGGCATAACCCGCAACCGCAGCCAGGTCCGCTAAAGACTGCTGGGCACGTGGCCTGCTTGCGATATTCAGAAGACGCTGAAAGCGCAGCACAGACTGAAATATCTTCGGACCATAACCAACGGCGGCCGAGAATCGCCGATGCAGCTGCCGGTCGCTGATTCCGATCCATCGACTGAGCTGCTCAACTCGGCCATGCGGGTGGCACGCAAGCCATCGGATACCTGCCAAAACCACGCGGTCAGGTGGCGCGGCCAGCGCGGTGACGCGAAGGAGAGCTTCAACGAGCGCTGATCTTCGTGAAGCAAACCTTGCTTTATCAAGAACAGGTGCAAATCGTGCACGGTTTATGCGCCAAACGTCACTTAGGGGCGCAGATCGGTTGAGGAGTTCCGTCGCAGGCATGCCGAGCACTCTAGGCGCGTGCCCAGGATGCAAACGCACACCAACAATCTTCGTGCCGGCCGCGAACCGAGCTACAAACGGATCGGTCCATGGGCCAACCACGACCGGAGGATCGTCGTTGATAAACACAATGTCGACACAGGCGTCGGGGAGTACGCGATGCGCATACTCCCCGACGCCGACGAACGCCTGTGTCCAAAAGCACAAAAAATAGTCCGCAAGGTGTGTGGGAACTGGGAATTCCCGATAGTCCGAGACAACCGCCCGCTGATGTGCTTCAAGATTCATCGCAGCCCGAAATCGCACCGTATCGCCGTGCTCCCAACATCTTATCTTGGTTTGCTGGCGAGTGACGGGCTATGCGGAACTTATCGGGCGAGATTCTCAGTTTCTTTATTTTGCCGAGTCACCTATAGCTTGGATCAATGGTGAGCCCAACCCGGGAATAGCTAGAGGCCATCTCATAAATGCCTCAGGAGGATGACGAGACAGCCGAGTTGCAGCATGCCGAGGAAATTGGCTTCATGATGTTCCCAGCGGCTGACCAGTCGGCGGAAGTTGTGGAGCCAAGCGAAGAGGCGCTCAATTTT
>DATFVD010000523.1:0-6346 GCA_035260505.1 Terriglobales bacterium | reverse complement strand
GGAGGGATTTTAACTCCATAGCTCGGGGCGGCCTCTGCATCGGTCTGTCCAGATGCGGGTGCCCTGAAGGCGACAACGCCGCCCAGTGTTGCAAGTGCAGCCAGGAAAAATGTTAGCCGTTTCATAAAATGGTTTCTCCCTTAAATCTGCGAATCAGACGAGTCGTCCAGCATTGGGGCTAGAGTCATGGTTCATTGCTGGGGCCGCAATTTTCACAAAGAAAGCGGCCCCCTGCTTGCGTATGGCGAGCGTTTCGAAAACCATGCGATCTCCTCGTGCGCTGCCTTCGGTTTCCCACTAGCGCAGCGATCTGAAGCCAGCCCGAACCTCTTCTGAGAAGAGTTGTGGCTGTTCCCAGGCCGCAAAGTGCCCGCCTTTGTCGACCTTGTTGTAATGGATCAGCTTGGGATACGCCCGCTCGGCCCAGCTCCGTGGAGCAGGATAGAGCTCGTCGGGGAAGACGCTCACGGCCGTCGGGACCACGACGCCTTTGACGGCGAAGAACGACGCCCCCTTGTTCTCCCAATAGAGACGGGCCCCTGAGAGTGCCGTATTCGTCAACCAAGTGAGCGTGATGTTGTCGAGGACGTCGTCTCGTGTGAGGCCTTCGTTCCCTCCGGCAAAGACACGTGCGATCATCTCGTAGCTGCGTGCGTCGTGGTCGAGGAAATAGGCCGCCAGGCCGACCGGTGAGTCCGCGATTCCGTACAAGGTCTGCGGTCTCAACCCCATCTGGAAGCCGTAGCCGATGCCCTTCGCATAGACGAAGCTCAGCCGCTCGTAAGCGAGCTTCTCGTCGGCCGAGAGATTCGCCGGCGCCGGCTTGCCGGAAAAGGCGAGCGCGTCGATGTCGAGTGGAATCACGTTGGGCATGTTGGTGTGAATGCCGAGCAATTCCGGTGGCGCCTGCGCGCCCATGAGCTCGGTGATGACCGCACCCCAATCGCCGCCCTGCGCCACGAATTTCGTGTATCCCAGGCGCTTCATCAGCACGGTCCACGCACGTGCGATATGGGCGGGGTCCCACCCGGTCGTGGCCGGCTTGCCGGAAAAACCGTAGCCCGGCATCGACGGAATTACGACATCGAACGCGTCGGATGCATTTCCGCCGTGTGCGGTGGGATTGGTCAGCGGATCGATGATCTTCATCTGCTCGGTGATCGAGCCGGGCCATCCGTGCGTAACGATCAGCGGCAACGCATTTTCGTGTTTCGAACGGACATGGATGAAGTGAATGTCCAGCCCGTCGATCTCGGTGATGAACTGCGGCAGGGCGTTCATTTTTGCTTCGATCTTGCGCCAGTCATACTCTGTCGCCCAATAGCGCGCGAGCGTCTGGATCGTCGCGAGCTGTACGCCTTGCGATTCATCCGTGACCGTTTCCCGTTCGGGCCACTTTGTCGTGTTGATGCGCATGCGCAATTCGGTAAGTTCCGCTTCCGGCACATTCACATGAAACGGACGAATCGCATTCGTGTCAGCTGCCTGCTTGCTGCCTTGTAGCGTACCAATGGCTTGGGTCATGGTGTCCTCTTTTGAGTAGTTTTGGAATTTTTTGGTTTGTGCTGCGGTTGATTGGTGTGTGGCCATCGTCTCATTCCTAAAAATTACTTTCGCTGCAATTCAACATGGATGTTGTGACGACGGGCAGGGCCTCCAATATGCGGAGAGGAATGTTAGCAAAATTGTGGTTGCGCATCCACACCCAACGCAGCTAGTCGGTTGAGCACTGTGGCGGAGCCGGTCGAGTGATTCCGCGCAACAGGATAATTGCAGCGGCCGCTGCCACGGCTCCGTATTCCAGCAGCATAATCCAGCCAGGAACCAACCACGGACGACCAAGCGTGCGCAAATGCCAAACGTAGTAAGTAGGAATGATGCTAACTGTCCAGATGATGATCGGGACCGTCGAGGGCGACCGCATGAACGGCAGCAGCCACAGCAGGTACCATGGATATACGACTGGTGCACATAGAAGCGATGCTGCCATCGGCCATGCAAACGCGTCTGCTGACGACGGGGCCCTGCTTCTCAGCCAAATCGCGACAAGAAATCCGGCGACCAAGGCCAGCCCAACTGCAAACAGCGGAGCCGTCACTCGCTCGAGCGCTGCGAAAACCGGATCATTGAAGCGGAAACTCCGCACGTAAGTGCCGAGCGAGCCGAAGGGAATTCGTCCGTGGTTTAAGAACGGCACATAGAGGAGTCCAACGACAGCTGCTGCAAGCAAGCCGTCGCGGATGCGAATGCGTTTCCAGTAGAGAGGCAGGAGTACGATCGGGAGAAACTTTACGGCGACGGCAAGCGCAAACGCCACCGCGGCAACGGCACGCCACCGCCGCCTCAGCGCGGCGACTGAGACCACCAGCAGCAACGCTCCGACAATGTCGATGTGTCCGCTGCCCGCGACATCCGTTACCAGCAGTGGATGCCAGGCATAAGCCAGGATCCAGTGCACTCCTTGACCACTGTTACGCAAGATGTCGAGCAAAACGAGAACGATTGCCAAATCGCAAAATACAAACGTTACTTTCAGCGAAAAAAGAGACTCATGAATCGCGGTGATGGCGCGGAAGAACATCTGTGCGCCCGGCGGGTATGGGCTCGGTAAATCCGGATTGTTCAGCGTGCGGGTTTCCGACGTATGCAATCCACGGAGCGCAGGGTCGCTGGGGACAACCATATAAGGGTTATAGCCGAGCCGCTGGATGCGGCCATCCCAAAGGTATCGATGAATGTCATCATCGGGCCCGGGCGGCGACAGAAGAAATGGAATACGCCACAGGGCAGCCAACACCAGCCCGACGACGATGACCCGCCGCGGAAATTTTGGAGCCGCGAAGAGCTCACGAATCGCGAGGAGATACGCAGTGCCGGCAACGGCCAACGGAATTATGAAGGATGGTTCACCGATGCTGCTGAACTTGCGCGAGCAGATGGTAAGCGCCACAAGTAAGATCGCACCGAGCACATACAGTCTGCCGGCTGGCCTGAGCTTCACAGGTCTACCGTGCCCGTCCGCAACTGCGCCACCACCGGCGCCCACTGTTTCAACCAGACCGCCGTTCGTGGCGCCCGGGAGGGAGCGAGTTCCAGTTCTGTGGCGAGCCGAGCCAGGTCGGCAGCGATGTCGATGTCGTAGAAGGGATCAGTGAAGCCAATGGAGAGCTGGAGCGCGCGAGCGCGCGCCAGCAAAGCCTCAAGCGCGCTCTTGGTGCCCATACTGTCGCCATCGAAAAGCCCTGGATGAGAAGCCTTGGCCCCTACGAGGTAAAAACCGCCATCGTGGGTCGGCCCCACGACGACGTCGTGCCTGGAGAGCGCCTCGAACGCATTTTCAAGAACCGAAGCCGGCAGGTGCGGGCTGTCGCTGTTAAAAGCAACCACGCGTTTCCGTCCAAGCGCCGCAAAGTGTGCAAAGACCGAAGTCAGGCCAGCCGCGAGGCCCTGCCCTTTCTGCCCCACTACTCCCGCCACACTTGACGCCAACTGCGTTAGTTCTTCGACGTCCGAAGCCGGACACATAATGGCTACATCTACGACTTCCAAGGAGTGTGCTAGCGCGATGGTGTCGTTCAAAAGGCAGCGATAGAGTTCCGTGACTGCCTCCAGTGGAAGGCTCGGAGATAAACGGGTCTTGACCATGCCCGGCTTGGGTGCCTTTGCCATCACGACCAGCGTGCGGCCCCCGTTTGGCGAGCAGGTCGTATCTTCGCGAGAGGATTGCATGGAGGATCGCTGTGCCAAGACTCACGCTGGCCGTGGATTCCTGGCTCTTCGATGCCGGAAATAATAGCGCACTATTAGCCAGAGGATGAACCATGCCGCTCCGACCGTGCCCCTGAGTGTACCGCTAATTTTCGATTTCCCAATGCGCGGATAGTAGCTCACCGGCACCTCAACGACGCGGAACCCCGCGAGCGTACCCTTGAGAATCATTTCAACCGCCCATCCGTATGTGTTCTCTTGCAGCTCAAGCTGGCGAAGGACATCTGCTCGTCCGGCGCGGAATGGTCCGAGGTCGCTTAACCTCAGACCATACAAGAGCCTGATCAGGAAAGCCGCCAGGTGATTGCCAAACGCGGCGTGCCATGGCAGTGCCCCAGGTATGCTCTGTTTGCCGAGACGCGAACCAAGCGTGATATCCGCGGGTCCGTCAAGGATTGGAGCCAGGAGAAGCGGCAGTTCAGCCGGTCGATCACTGTAATCACCATCGAGGAATACCACGATGTCAGGGCTGCTTGCTTCAGCCAGCCCGGTCAAGCAGGCGCGACCGTATCCGCGACGGGGCTCTCGGAGGACGCGGGCTCCCATCTTGGAGGCGATCTCGGGAGTCCCGTCTGTTGAATTGCTATCTACGACCAAGACCTCCGTCACAATGTCAGCAGGGAGATCAGCTAAGACGCGGCCGATGGACTGCGCTTCATTATGCGTAGGAATGACGACCGACACTCGCACGTGACCTTGGCTCAACTCACCACCATGGTGAGGATGGGCGGCGCTTCGCCAGCAAGGCATCGACACCCCACGCTCGACCGGCCCGGCCTACCACGAGCGCAAGAGATGCGAGCACCGGAACCAGCAGCTCCCATATCCACGATGTGCCCCATTCGGAAACCCATAGGCTGCCCAGGTACAGAAACGCCACAAACGCGGCCGGGCGCGTCAGCAGACCGACCACTAGCAGGATTCCAAGACCGATCTCAGTCACGGCCTGCATCGGAGCGGCCATCGCGGCGTGGCTCGCAGCCAAACCCATAACTGCCTTCCACACGGTCGGCGAATGACTCGCCTTTATGTAGTAGTTGATCAGGCCTGCATAACCCGCCGGCGTGTAGAGACCCTTCCCCAGATTTTCGAAGAAGACCCACACCAGCATTGCGCCGATCGTGACACGAACGATTGCCAGCCCATTTGCCGCGGGCGCTTGGTTGGCTGAATTTTGCGTCGGGCTCGTGTTCGCCATCGTCATGAACCTCGTACCCAAATAGATGTCACCACTTTGCAGTGGGAAACAGAAAGGAGTCGGTATTCTAAACGGTTCCTCTTGTTCCTGCCAGGGGACGCTCCAAATCAACGTCGTCAGTAGCGCTTTTTGCGCCCGGCTTCCTATCGAGAGCCGGGATTTGACAGGACGCTGCCGCAACATGCAGACTGCGAAAGTGTGCTTCGAACGGTGAGATGCACACACCCCGGACGCGCGGCTGCGGTTTCGCTTCACGACAGCCCCGCCTGAGACGTCCGCTGGCCGTTGCCGGTCACAAAGTGCTTAAAGAAAAGCGATCCCCGTTCATAAGGATACGTCATGTTGCGTCGACCTCTGCTCTTTCTGCTTCTCGTATTCTCGTCTCTGCCAGCTCTCGCTCAGAACGAGCGCCATTTCATTTTTCACTATGCATTCACGGTGAAGAATGTCAGCCACGGCGAGCGCATGCGCGTCTGGATTCCTCTGGCCCACTCCGACGCGTTCCAGGAGGTGAGAGTTAATTCCAAGAGTGGAGACTTGCCGCTGAAGCAGGTCCAGCAGCTTGAATACGGAAACGAGGTGCTATACGCGGAAGCGTCGAAAGCCGACAAGGGTGAGTACAAGTTCTCTGTGGAGTACGACGTCGTTCGGAAAGAGCATGTCGTGCTAGTCAACGGGAAGCCGGCTGGTGCCGCATTATCTGTGAGAGCGCCTCAAGTCGAGTTGGCGCGGTTTCTGGAGCCGGACCGCTTAGTACCCATCACCGGCGTTCCTGCGCAACTCGCCGAGCAGGAAACGAAAGGTGCGACCACGCCCCTCGAAAAGGCGAAGGACATCTACGAATATGTTTTTCGCACAATGAAGTATGACAAGAGCGGCACCGGTTGGGGACACGGTGACACGCTCTGGGCCTGCGATGCGAAGCACGGCAACTGCACGGATTTCCACTCGGTGTTTATCTCAATGGCACGTGCGGAGAAGATTCCAGCGCGCTTTCAGATCGGCTTCCCGCTTCCCGCCGACAAGCATTCCGCCGAGATTCCCGGGTATCACTGCTGGGCCGAGTTCTATCTTGATTCGGCGGGATGGGTGCCGGTCGATATTTCCGAAGCATGGAAGCACCAGGAGAAACACGATTATTTTTTTGGCGCCCACGACGTGAACCGGATGCAGTTCACGCAAGGGCGTGATCTGAGACTCGCCCCCGCTCAGGAGGGCCCACTGCTGAACTATTTTGTCTATCCATACGTGGAGATCGGCGAAAAGGAGTATCCCAATGTCGCGATCGCATTTTCTTTTGAGGACGCAGGCTCGACGCCCGCAGAGGTGAGCGCCTTGCGTTAGAGATTTGCACCTCATCGTTCGAGAATTTCGCTCCAA
>DATFVD010000522.1:0-2833 GCA_035260505.1 Terriglobales bacterium | reverse complement strand
AAGGCGGCCTGGGCGGAAGCGACGCTGGCGCGATTCTGCTGCACTCCGAACTGCGCGTTGCGCACCTCAATGCGAATCTGATTTTCAATTTGCTGAATGCGCAACTGGGCTTGCCGGTATTCGAATTCCGAGCGCACCTGCGTTGCTTGCGCGGCACGGTTGCGGAGCGGAATGTTAATCGTGATGCCCGCGCCTTTGTCGGGAGCAGTGGAATTGATGAGCTGGTTCAAGGTGCCGCTATAGCCGACCGAGGGTGCCGGGTTCGTAGAACAACCAAAAATTGGAGGGTTCTGGTTTACGCAGAGGTTAGAGGGATTTTGGTCCCCTCCTAGGCCCTGGCCGCCGTAGTAGGCAAACAGGTCCACGGTGGGCAAAAGAGAACTGCGGATCGCTTTATTGCTGATGGCAGTATTGGAAAGGTTGATGCGTGCTTCCGCAAGCTCGGGACGATGACCGAGCGCATCATTTACCAGATCCTGGGTAGGGACGACGGGCTCCTGCGCGGGCAACTCCATGGTTGAGGTGGGAATTACCTCGGCGTCGGCGAGTACGGGGTCAACGAGAGTTCGGCTGAGCGCATTCTTCATCAGTAATTGCTGCAGCTGCAGATTGGTCAGCGCCAGGGTCAGGGTTTGCTGATTGGTGGCGACGGTGCTTTGTGCGCGGACCACTTCGATCGGCGCCAGGGTCCCGATTTGCACTTGCTTCTGGTTGTCCGAAAGCGTCTTCTGCGCGAAGGCCAGCTGCTCCTGCTGAACCCTGACATTTTCGTAGGCAAAGACTAAGTCCCAATACATGTTCTCGATCTGGTCGACAGTATTGGTGATTTGCCAGCGGAAGGCCACATCCGAGATTTCACGATTGTTCTTGGCGATCTGGATGAAGCGAGTGTTTGGCGCGAATCCGAAGCCTTGCAACAGGTGCTGCGTAAGCCGGAAATTGAAACTGGAGTTGAGTTGCGGACTCAAAGTCGTGAAAGGTGCGTTCCCGACCGTCTGGCGAGTATTGTTAAAGCCTACCGACAGATTGGTGCCCCACTGGAACCCTTGCTGGTACGAGAAGTTTCCGGTGGTGGTGTTCAACGGGGAGGCAGGACTGAAGGTGCTGGATGGGAGAATGCTGTTGTGATCAAGCTGCAACGTGCCCGTAAGAATCGGATCGAAGCTGGTGATCAGCGGGCCGTTGCCCAGGGTAGATACGACCAAACCGCCTGTGCCGGTGCCGGCACCACCCGCCGCTACCGAGGTTCCGCCCTGGCCTGAGCCAACTTGTGTTCCGAGTCCGCCTACGCCGCCGCCGGGAGTGTTCTGCACGACGCCGCTGTTCACACCCAGAATGCTAGCGCCGGCTTTGGAGCGCCAGATATCGGTGTCGGCAATGTTCAGGTTGTAGCGGGCGATGGCGATATCGAGATTGTTTTCGAGCGCCAGCGCGACCGCGTCGTTCATCGAGATATAAAGTTTGCCATCGTGCAGGAACTGGTCGATGCGCGGCGTGTTGGCAAGGTTCGGCGGCGCTACATGGCGTGGAGTGTAGGGCGCCAGCAGGTTGGGGAATGGTGACCGAGGTTTCGAGTACTCCTTCACCTCAAACGGCTGCGATTTTGAGGGCACGGCCGGTTGGGGCTGCACCTGCGCCGACGGCGCGCTGGGCACCTGGGAGGTATCCTGCGCCCACCCGGCAGGTACCATACTGGCGGCAAGAAAAAGGGCGGCGGCCCGCTGAAACGCAGTCAACACTGTAAAACGTTGCATTCGTATCTCTCCATTGGTCACACTTAACTGATTACACTGAACCGGTCAAACTTGCGGCCTTTACTTAAACGAGCAGATCGAGAGTAACGGACGTAGTGGTCCCCACTTTTACTAACCACTGGTAATACGTAGTACGACAGGCAAGAGTTCCTGGCATTTTTTCATTGATCGTAAGTGAAATAGTATAGCTGACGGCCGCCGCGCTCTCCGTGACTCCGGCAGTAAAGCTTTGTAAACAATTACGATGATATTCAGGCGGCTTAGGACTCGAAAAAAACCGTGCGTAATCTCAGAGTGATCCTTTCTTATGACGGGGCGGAGTTCGCCGGCTGGCAGGTTCAGCCTGGCCGGACGACGGTGCAAGGCGCGCTGGCCTCGGCCATTGGACGGTTGAGCGGGGAAAATGTACTGCCTCAGGGGTCGGGCCGGACCGATGCGGGCGTACACGCGTTGGCCCAGGTGGCGAGTTTTGCGACCGCCTCAGTAATTCCCACGGAAAACTGGATGAAGGCGCTGAACGATAATCTGCCGCCCTCGGTCCGGGTGCTGGAGGTGGCCGAGGCCGCGCCGGAGTTCCACGCACGCAAGTCGGCTCGCGCCAAAACTTATCGCTATCGCATGCACCGGGGAGCGATATGTCCGCCGTTTCTGGCGCGGTATGTGTGGCATTATCCTTATCCGCTGGCGGAGGCGGCGATGGTTGCAGCCGCCCGCGTGGTTGTGGGCGAGCACGATTTTACGTCGTTCGCGGCGGTGGATCCGGAGCGAGTGGAACGGATGGCTGCTGGCGAGAACGTTCACAGGACTAGCGTTCGCCCGACAAATGTTCGCCCAACCAACGTCCGGACAATCTTCGCTTCCAGTTGGGCGCGCCAAGGCGAGGAACTCATCTATACCGTCCGCGGCAGCGGATTTCTTCATCACATGGTGCGGAACCTGGTCGGCACATTCCTGCTGGTGGGGAAGGGAACGTTGAGCCTGGAAGATTTGCGCCGCATCCTCGACGCGCGTGAGCGCACTGCGGCCGGAGCGACTGCGCCCGCCAGCGGACTCTACTTAGTTGAGGTGGAGTACCAGGG
>DATFVD010000521.1:0-2052 GCA_035260505.1 Terriglobales bacterium | reverse complement strand
ATGATTCATGGGCTTTCGGCTTTTCAATTTTTGGTCTGTGAGAAAACTCGGCCTCCTAGCAGGATGTGGGTTGCTTACTCACCTCATCCCACAGGAGGCCAAGGATGGCCTACACCATCGCACAGATTGTTGGGCAGTTCAAGGCGGATGTGGCCAAGGCGCTTTTGCCCGCGACCATCGAAGCAGTCTGTCAGTCGATCGGGCATCGCTGGCGCGAGCGGAGCTTGACGCCGGTCGTCACCCTGCACGCTTTCTTGCTCCAGGTCCTGCACGGCAACATCGCCTGTTCGGGCGTGTCGCGGTTGATCGGCACGGCCTTCTCGGCGGCAGCCTATTGTGACGCGCGAATGCGCTTGCCCACCGAATTGTTCGAACAACTGCTCCAGCATATCGGTGCGTTGTTGTCCGGGACGCCCCAGGATGGTCGGTGGCGGGGCCACCGCACTTGGATCATGGACGGCTCCAGTTTTTCCATGCCCGACACGCCCGCGTTGCAAGAGCATTTCGGTCAACCGGGCGCCCAAGCCATCGGTTGCGGCTTTCCGGTCGCGCACATGTTGTGCCTCTTTCACGCCGGTCTGGGATTCTTGCAGCGCGTGATCGCCTCGCCGCTGCGCACTCACGATATGGCCCGGGCCGCCACGCTCCATCCGGAAATGGCCGCAGGAGACATTCTCATGGGTGATCGCGGGCTCGCTTCCTTCGTGCATTTGGCCCTGCTTTTCCAGCGAAAACTGCATGGCGTCTTCCGCGGTCACCAGAATCAGATTGTCAGTTTCCGCTCCGCTCGCAAGCACACCAAGCAGCGCAAGCCCCAAAAGGGTCTGCCGCGCTCCCGCTGGTTGCGGCGTTTGGGACACCGGGACCAACTCGTCGAATACAGCAAGCCCAAGAACCGACCCGAGTGGCTGAGTGCTGAGGCCTACGCAGCCTTGCCCGAAACACTGGTAATTCGGGAACTGCGCTATGTCGTCACGCAAACAGGTCGGCGCACCAAGGTGATCACACTGGTCACCACCTTACTTGATCCAAGTGCTTATCCTGCCTGCGAACTCGCCGCCCTCTACGAACGCCGCTGGCAAGCGGAGGTCAACCTCCGACATCTCAAGACGACGATGGGAATGGAAGTCTTACGTTGCCAAACTGTGGCCGGCGTCACGAAAGAACTGTATGTCTTCGCGCTGGTCTACAACCTGGTGCGCTTGGTCATGCTGGAGGCAGCTAAGCGTCAACAAGTTCCCGTGGAGCGCATCAGCTTCGTGGATGCCTTGCGCTGGCTGCAATCCGCCCAACCGGGAACACCGCTGACGCCCCTGGCGGTGAATCCCGAGCGTCGCCATCGATTCGAGCCACGCGTACGCAAACGCCGGCCCAAACATTATCGGCTCATGAACAAACCGCGGACGCAACTTCGCAAAGCCCTGGAGCGCAACCGACATGCGGCTTAAGTTAATGGCATTCGATACTGGCCCCTCCATGATCTTGGCACCGCGCGCTCGGAATTCGTGAGCTAAGGTGTCCAGATCCTCGACCCAAATGTAGGCATCCAGCCCATCACCTCGCACCGTGCGGTTCGGGACAATGCTCCCCGTGTCGCGTTTCCCGAGATGAATCTCCACGCCGTCGCGACTGACCATGGCGAAAACGGGCGGATCGCCGAAATAGTCCGCGATAGTGAAGCCGAGAGCGTCACGGTAATGCTCGGCGGCACGAACCACGTCCGGCACGACAAACTGGGGTGCGATACCTTTCAGCCGGGATGATGCAGTTGCCGAAGTGGTTGTCACCGTTGACCTCCTCATGTGAATGGCTTCTGCCGCCGAACGGCACGGCTAAGCTGCCGGGGCCGCCTGCAGAACTTGAACTCGGACGAAATCGAGATGGCGGCCCCCGGTCAGCTTCAGCCGGTGGTTCGGCCGGCTTTCTCACTTCCCCTGCAGTTTCTTTCGATGAACGAGCCACTCGCTCCCATCGACCCCCTTGATGGGTTGGTTCAGCTCCAGGAACTGCTTCGGGGCCGGGCCCCCGTCCAACCCGAGGTGGATCGTCAGG
>DATFVD010000520.1:0-4467 GCA_035260505.1 Terriglobales bacterium | reverse complement strand
ATGCTCTTTCCAGCATATGACGGCGGATGGGAGAGTGGAAGTGACGGAAGACACTCGGGCCGAGGGGAGAAGCTGGCCGAATGAAAATGACTGCGATTCGTTCGAACATCAG
The DNA here is from genome assembly GCA_035260505.1 of Terriglobales bacterium. Lineage (GTDB taxonomy): Bacteria > Acidobacteriota > Terriglobia > Terriglobales > Acidobacteriaceae > Acidiflorens. The sequence goes on along the minus strand of DATFVD010000520.1, from coordinate 4,355 downwards.
TCCATCACCGGAGGTGTAATGCCATTGAGTCCGGCGCAGCAATACTCCATTCAGAGCAAACACCTGCATGACATCAGGGAATAGATCGTGCAACGCCTGATTACATCGATTACGATGTGGCCGTGAAAAGTCGTGTAGGTCCAACCCTTGGGTATGATCCGAATATGCGAGGATTGTTTCGCTATACCGTTAATCTAGTGGCGCTCGCCGCAGCGCTGTGTTCGGTTTCGCCGATGATGTGGTCTTCCGGTGTTAACGATCAGTGGAACAACGTCAATCACTTCAGCCACGGCACTACCTTCACGTTCGTTGCGCGTCACCGCAACTGCGTGTTGGGAAGGATCAAACGCATTGACGATTCGGGAGTCACGGTGATGCGCCCCCATTCCTCCGAGATACGGATTCCGCGACCCGAGCTGCTCCGTATCACGGGCACAGCATGGGTTCCCGGTAGTTTTGATCCTGGTGTCGTTTTTTCCGCCAGAAGCTCATGGCTTGACATTTTGTCCATCGTCGGAAAATACAACCACCCACAGATCATGGTTTTTACGAAGGCCGGTGAAAAATACCAAGGCAAACTACTGAGCGCCTCTGCGAAAGCCCTGACTCTGGAAAGTTCAGGGAAGACTGTGGACATCGGCAAGGACGAGGTTTCCACGGTGAGCAAGATCAGCGCCATGCCACTCAGCGACTCCGCAACATACGTGGATCAGGAGTTTGCATGGATGAAGATTTTCGATCCCCAGCTATGGCCGAGCATGCTGCACGAATCTGTTTTGTCCATTCGCCTTTACGACACATCCTTGCCGGAGGACAGTTCTCCCATTGTGTGCGCCAACAGCAATCCTTAAGACGCACGAGCAAGACTCGCTACTGCACCTCACTTACCATTCGAGTCGTCGGCGAAAAATCGCATTACGCTCATTTGTCTGGAGCGCATCCAAGAGAACTGCCCTCAAGGCAGCGTCGATTGCCGAGGCCACAACCTGAATCCTACGCTTCTAGGCTCCCGATAAGCCCTTCACCTTATACTGGATGGAAATCGGATTTCAGAGGAATTCATGGCCGCACTGATTGACGCTATTGACGTCAAACGCAAGACGTTGTTTGAGCTTGAAAACACTCCATTCTATTGCCTCGAAGCGGAAGTGAATACGCCAACCGCTCGTGGCGGCCAGACCTTGGTGCGCCTGAAGATGCGCAATCTCCTCAACAACGCGGTCTTTGAGAAAACATTCAAGGCAAGCGAAAAATTCAAGGAGCCGGATCTACAGTCGGTTCCGGCCTCCTATCTCTATAGCGATAGCGATGGTTCTCACTTTCTGGACCAGGAAACCTACGAGACCCTGACCCTTACCGGCGAGATGGTCGGAAATGCGTTGGACTTCCTGATCGAAGGCGCATTGATTCAGTTGCGCAAGTACAACGGCAATCCCATCGGTTTGCAGTTGCCCTTATTCGTTGAGCTGGACGTTGCCTACACGGAACCCGGGGTACGGGGCGACTCGTCAAGCGGCAGCGTGACCAAGTCAGCCAGACTGGAGACGGGCCTCGAGATCCGTGTTCCGCTCTTCATCAAAGAAGGGGAGAAGGTGAAAGTGTCAACGGAGAACCGGGAGTTTGCGGGGCGGGCATGAGACAGTTCCAGATCGATTGCCGATTGTTGGCGAAATGCCCCCATTTAGACCACCAATCCCAGTACAGGCAGGCGCCGTTAGTCATTTTTCGACGGGCGCTGGCGGCGATATCTCCACCATAGAAACAGGATCACGGCCACGGCGACAATCAAAACGACGATATTGAAGCGTTGCATGGCGCGCGCGAGAGTGCGCCAATGTTGCCCGAATAGATATCCCGCGCTGGCGATGCAGGTGACCCAGACGGCCGCGCCCAGGAAGTTGAAGAGAGCAAATGCTCGCCAGCGCATGCGCAGCACGCCAGCCAGCGGTCCGGCGAAAACGCGGAGGCCGAAGATGAAGCGGGCAAAGAAAATGGCGGCTGCGCCGTAGCGGGCGAACATGTCCTCGCCGCGTTTCAGCGTGGCCGGCGAAATCCGAAAGAAGCGCTGATAGCGATCGAGCAGCGGACGCCCGCCGTAGTGACCTATGGCATAGCCAATGTTGTCGCCGAGCGTGGCGGCACAGGTGGCGATCACGATGATCCATCCGAGATGGAGCCGGTGTTCGGAATAAGCCAGAAAGCTTGCCAGCAGAAGCGTAGTTTCGCCGGGGACTGGGATGCCGGCGTTCTCGCACAACAATGCGACGGCCACGGCCCAGTAACCGTAGGTGGCGACGAATTCGCGCAGCGAATGAAAAATCGTGGGGCCCATGAATTGATGAAACGAGTTCTCAGTTCTCAGTTCTCAGTTCCTCAGCTCTCAGTAGAGGGGGTTTGACTGACAACTGAACTGGGAACTGAGAACTGGGAGCGCCAATGAGGAAATCGACGAGTGCACGGTTGAAGTCCTCGGGGGCCTCTTCATATGGCAGGTGGCCGACGCCCTCGAGTGTCACCAGGCGGGCATCACGAAAATTCCGACGCAGCGGCTCGGCGGATTGAAAATGCACGGCCGTGTCTTTCGTTCCCCAGATGAGGAGAGTGGGGTAATCGCGTATTTTGGGGAGCGACGTTTCCAGTTCCGTGAGGTCTGCCGTCCAATTCCTTACGACCCGCAAGCCATGATGAAACACGCCGTTCTTGAGCACGGGCATAAAGTAGCCATCGAGCGAATCAGGCGGAATTTTTGAGGTATCGCCGAACATGCGGCGAAGCGCGAGGTCGTGGAGTGAACGCGAGCGCGCGAACGTCTGGCGGAAGAGCATGGAACCGAAAGCGCTGCCCACAAAGGGCGCGAGTCGCCTGCCATGCGGTGACCAGGGATTGACGGGCGCTACCAGCACCAACCGCTGCAGGCGGGCGTCTTTCTGATCCGCACATCTTTCGGCGCATCTCTTTTCGGCACTTCTCTCCGCACGTCTTTCCGTACACACCGCCGCCACCATGATGGCGACGCCACCGCCGTGGGAAGTACCCAGCAGGTCGAAATCTGTAATGCCGAGAGCGTCCGCAAACTGCAGCACGCGCTCGGCGGTGGCGCGCACGCTGCAGTCCATATCGTCACTGGCTGTCGACAACCCGGCGCCCAGATTGTCGATGGCATACACAGTCGCGTGAGCCGCCAGCGCGGGGATGGTGAATCTCCAGGAAAAGGAGTATCCCATCAGCCCATGAAGCAGGATGAGCGCCGGGCCTGATCCGGCCTTGAGGTAGCGCATGCGCCCGTGTGGGAGTTCGAGCCAGCATTCTTCGACTTGAATTTGCGGCTCTGATGCAATTCCCACTACCGCAGTCCGTGGGCTCGCGTTGCGATCATCGGACGGGGAGAGGATAGATTTTTCTTCGGGATATTGCGTTTCGGTGGGCAACGAAGTCCTCGCAGGCAGAGTCTCACTAAGTTGATACCGCTTCTATCGCTTTGGGGGAGCTAAAGCGGTGTGGCTCCCATTTTTTGATTTATTACACGTCGATTTATTACACGACGCGCATTAGTTCGCCAGCGCGGCAATGCGGGCTGGAACCACTCTCTGCGCTTTCTTCCGTTTCTTGCCCAGCAGTTTCTTCAGCACTTTGATGCCTTTATCCACGTGTTTTTCTTCCAGCAGGAACGGCGGCAGGAAACGCAGGACCGTGTCCTGGGTCACGTTGAAGAGCACGCCTTCCGCCAGCCCCTGCTCCACCAGTGGGCGTGCGGGAATGTCGAGTACGAGGGCCTGAATGAATCCGCGGCCGCGCGCTTCGCGGGTCGCGGCGCACTTGGTGACGAGTTCCTGAAGCTGGTGACGCAAGTAGCCGCCAACCTTCACGACGTTTTCGAGCAGGTGTTCTTCTTCGACGATTGCCAGATATTCAAGCCCTACGCGGCAAGCCAGCGGACCGCCTCCAAAGGTGGTGCCGTGTTGCCCGGGCGAAATCGCGGAGGCGAAATGTTCTTTCGACAGGAACGCGCCGAGCGGCACTCCCGCGGCGATCGGCTTGGCGAGGGCGACAATATCGGGTACCACGCCGAAGCTCTGGAAGGCGAACATCGTGCCGGTGCGCCCGAGGCCGCACTGGATCTCGTCGAAGATCAGCGCGGCATGATGCTGGTCGGCGAGCGCACGGCAAGCGCGCAGGAAGTCCTCGGAACATTCGAGAATGCCGCCTTCGCCGAAGATGGGCTCCAGCACGATGGCGCAGGTGTTGGCATTGACGGCGGCGCGCAGCGCTTCGACGTTGTTCTGCGCAACAAAGGTCACGTCTTCGAGCATCGGCTCAAAACCCTTGCGGTACTTTTCCTGGCCGGTCAGGGACAT
>DATFVD010000519.1:0-5382 GCA_035260505.1 Terriglobales bacterium | reverse complement strand
CCCCGTGGTCTAGAACGACTGCGAGAACCGAGCCTCCAGGAACTCTCCAAGCTTCGCGGTGGCCTTGAATTGTGGGATAGGCTCGAGTGCCTTGAATGCCGAGGTGAACGCATTCGAGAGACTCCAAATGGTCCGCGGTTTGAACTCCTCGTACTTCGGCTCGAAGTAGAGGTCGTGAACCGTACGCGCGAGGTGTTTGGGAGACTCCAACTTCGCTTCGACGAACGCTTCGTAGATGACTACCTTGGCGGTGAAGTCCGTCAGTTCACTCCTCTGCCAGGCCTCCACCTGCTTTCGCATCGGCTCGAAATTCCGCTGCATTCGGTTAACGCCGACCGAGAGACAGTCGACGAGCGAGAAAGACTTCGAGTGCTTTGCGAGCACCGGGGTGAACACGCCCGGGACAATGTTGCCGAAATTAACTCAGCCGCTCTCGCATGTGCCCTCCAAGTGCAAGCGGGTGCGATCTGCGCGACGTGTTTGTTTCTCGGGCGCAGGTGGTCCCAAGCTCATCGAAAGATAACCTAAAGTCTGCGGAATTGAGATCCGCGTGCAATACGTCTGCAGCGGTTGGGACGAACTCGCCTGCTCAGAAATATAGTTTTAGGGCGAACTGGATAATTCGTGGCGCGACACTGGTGTTTGAAATTACACCGAATGCAGGATCGGGATTGAAGCCGACCACGCCATTGGCGGGGTTCGATATGCAGTCCACTCCCGCCAGGCACACCGAGCCAGCGTCCAAGATTTGCGGCAGCGCAAATGACGGGGTGTTAAAGGCGTTGAAGAACTCCGCCCTGAACTCGAGAGATCGGGTGTCACTGTGTCCGAAAGGGATCTTCTTAATAATTGAGATGTCGAAATCCTGCTGCGCCGGGCCCTTTACATTCCCGATGCCGCCGTTGCCGAACGCAGTTGCAACGCCGTCCGCTCCGATAATCGGTGGCGCGGTGAAGCAGGAAGAATTGAAGTAACCATTTAGCCTGCTGTTGACCGACCCCTTGGTCACAAGTTGGCTGGTAGTGCAGCCTGCAACCTGAGCGCGGTCTTGATCCGCCCCAATGATGCCGAATGCATTCAGCTCGTTGCTTCCCAGGATCGTAAGCTTCTGCCCATTTTGAAATGTGGTCACGCCGGCCACGGACCATCCAGATAAAACCCGGCCTAAGGCGGAGAAATGATTTGCCGGGGAAGGCAGATCGTAGACATAGCTGATGACGAAGCGCTGCGGCCGGATGAAGGAGTCAAATCCATAGTTCGAGCGATTAGTTTGATTGCCCTGAAGAGCGCCTCCGTCGAGCGTTCCATTCACGTAACCGGGAGAGCTTTCAAGGGCAGAAGCCCAGGTATAGGAGGCGAGGAATTGCAGGCCATGGCTAAAGCGATGGTTCACACTCACGCCCAGGGCGTTATACCACGATGCGCCCGCGCTCTCGACGGTGTTTGCGGCCGACGAATTAAAGCCCTGAATCGGCTGGCGCAACGTAAGATTGGCAAGAGTGTTGTTGTTCTGACCGTTAATGGGCGTTACGGTGGCATCCACTGCCTGATCGAAAGCACGGACTTGAATCAACTTCGATCCGCGCGAGCCGTGGTAGCCGATGTCCAGCACGGTATCTCGGGAGAGGGCTGCCTGCACATCCATGCTGTACTGTTGGATGATTGGCGGCCTGAAATTCGCCGGGAAAATCGTTGGCGTCAAGCTGGTATTTGGCGAATAGACTGGGAAAAACGGAAGCGGAGGAGTGGTTGGGAATGCGTTAGCAATGCCGGGAAAGAAGAATTCCCGCAGCATTCCGTACGGTGGCGATGCGACTAGCTGGAAGAACGGCTGTCCGGTGGTGCGCGTGTAATAGATTCCATACCCTCCGCGCAAGACCATGCGACTTGTACCCGGAAGCTGCCAAGCAAATCCAACCCTGGGCTCCCACCCGTTCTGGCCAACGTTATTTAAAGCAGTGTTTGTGGAAGCCCGAGTCGGGATGCTTCCATCCGGCCCGCTTGGAAGTGTGCCGTGGAAATTCGATGCGACCACATATCCTTGCAGGGTCCCTTGCATCGGGGGAACCGGATTGGCGGCAGCGATATTAAAAGTAGATGCCCGGCCCAGCATCTCACCCAACTGTCCCTGACGCTCGTAACGGAAACCCAGGTTAAGAGTCAGGCGCGGAAGCACCTTGTAATCATCCTGAACATACAGGTCGCCGTTCCAGGCACGCCACTCACGCCCGAATAAACCCGGTACGTCGACGCTGACGAGCGGATTGCCAGCGAGAAAATCGTTGAATGAGAGGTAGGCGAGCGCAGCCAGGAAATGAAAATTCGGTTCATTGATCTGAGCGCGATCAATTCCGCCGCCCAAATGCAGTGAATGTTTTCCACGGACGTAGGTGACCGAGTCATGGAAATTGTACGAGTTCTGAAACAATGAGACTCCCTGGCCATTGCCGCCTAAATTGAAGGCTCCCTGGACCAGAATCTGCGGAACGACATTGTCAAAGTCCGGAGCAGGTACACAGAGGCTGGCCAGGGTTATCGGGCCGGTGCCGGCACACCCCGCCGAGTTGGCAAAACTGGTCGTCGGATAAGCTTGGTTCAAAATGCCGGTGGTGCGGTGATATCCCAATATTGCCTGGTTGAGCAGACGATCGTTGAACGCGTAGGTGTGAGTGAGAGAAAAATCCCGGAATCCGTTGCTGATGGTTTGCGGAAAACCGGGCACGGTAACCGCGGAAATGCCAATATTGTTACCGGGAAACGCGCTTGTCTGATTGCTATCCAGGAAGAAGAACTTGCCGGAAAAATGGCTCTTGTCGGTATGATAAAAATCGAGACTGCTGACAAATTGATTTTCGGTGTAAGGACACGGCGAACTGAAACTAGCCGTTCCGCCGCTTTGCGGTGCAGGAATAACGAACTGGCCGTTCGGCAACTGCGCATTCAGGACGGCTAGTGCGGTTGGGTCGATCGTCGGCACGCCAAAGGTGCTTTCCAGCGCCGCCGCGGTGCGGTCGCTGGCATTGTTGGTCAAACCGACAGGCAAGCTACCACCGCTTAGGCAGCCACCGCTGACATCAAGGCCATCTTTTTCTCTCGTTCCTTGATACGACACGAAAAAGAAAACCTTGTCCTTTATGATCGGGCCGCCCAAAGTGCCGCCAAACTGATTTTCGTTCAGGACGCCCCGTGGCTGACCGTGTGCCTTCAGAAAAAAGTCATTGGCGTTCAGAGCCGTATTTCGAAAATATTCCCACACGTTCCCATGAAGGTCATTGGTTCCGGACTTGGTAACTACATCCACGTTGGCGCCGGCGTTCCTCCCGTAAGACGCATCATATTGTCCGGTTTGCACCTTGAATTCCTGAATCGAATCCGGATTGGGCACGGGAATCCCCCCACTCAACGCTCCTGACCCCATAAGGTCGTTAACATCGGCGCCATTCATCTGGAAATTGTTATCGTTAACGATGTTGCCGGACGTCGAATATTCGAGGCCGACATTGCCACGACCGATGCTGGCAGCATCGGTGATCTCGGAGGAAACGCCCGGGGAAAGCCCCAGAATCTGCATGTAATTGCGAGTGACCAGCGGCAGGTTCTCAACCATACGCTGATCGGTGACGTTCCCCAGCGCACTGGACTCGGTTTGCACGAGTTCGGGGATATCCTGCACCGTCACCTTCTCGGAGATGGCGCCGACTTGTAACCGCATATCCAAGGGCACGGTTTCAGTGACGTGCACCTCGATTTTCTCAACTACTACCGACTTGAATCCCTTTGCCGAAACCTCCAGTTCGTAGGTGCCTGGCTCCAGGTATGGAACCAGATAACCTCCGTTGTTCTGTGTGATTACTGTGCGGGGCTGTCCCGTGGCTAGACTGGTGACTTTTACTGAGGCGCCAGAGATAACCCTGCCACTTGGATCAGTCACAGTTCCCTTTAGCGCACCCGTCGCTGCAGTCTGCGCAACGACGAATCTACCCGGCCAGAGCAGAAGACAGACCAGGGCGGCCCGCACGGCAAGACCGAGCGTATGACGAAAATAGACGTTTTGCCAGCCGCACCCAGAATTCGATCTAAACATGGCGGTCTCCGTTTTCGGGCAGGTTTGGGCCCGGTCACTGCCCCCGTTTAACAGACGTTCTTACACCGAGCGCTGCAACATTGCAAGAAAATTATCACTGAATGATGATTTATAAATCGTTTATGCACTATTTGATGCACAGCTTACACAGCGAACGCCCGCCTGGGACGGGAACGGTCAGTATCGAAAAAAAACTGTGCGGACGCCACCAGAACGTCCCTTGGTGGAGCAAGCCAAAGGCCGGTTTAATAGCGCAGACTCCAATGCAGCATGTTCCAGGTATAAACGAACCACACGAATGCCACACACGCGAGAGCTATCAGGGTGTCGCCGGGCTTGCTCCAAAACCAGCGCCCCTGCTCACGCCACGACAGGAACGCGCTATACACCGCCGCCAGCGTTCCCAAAACTCCCAGCCAGCCTACGAGTTGAATGATTCTCAACAAGGGGTTGAAGCGCGGACTCAGTACGCCAATATCCTTTTCTGCCATAGAAAAGAACACTGCCAGGCCGCACAGAAATAGAAGATCGAATAAACACGCCAGACGCACGATGAGGCGAAGACGGCGCTGTTGAGGCGTGAGATTCAATGTCTTGCCGTAGTGCCTGCGGATAAGAGCCCCAACGGGCCAAAGCAGCAAAGTGAGAAGCAACACTCCGATAACGCAGAGGATCAAAGGCACGTTCCACGCACTGTCTTCGTTCCATGGCGAGCGTTGAAACACAAAAACGGGAAAATCGGTGACCAGTACCAATTGGCCGGTCTGATCGCGCTTGAAGCCAACGCGATCTTGCTCATGAACAGCGCGGAACATCAGTGGACCAATCTCCTCCAGCTTCTTGGGCTGTCCACTTGGATCTTTTATAGAATCGACCGTGATCCTGCCATCTGAATCGGACGAAACCTTTGTCTCGCCCAAGACATTCGACACCTTCAGAATGGTCGTTTCCGAGCGGCGGCTGATCAGGTACCTGCCGGAAACCAGGCGGGCATCCGCTGCCGTGGTTGGCTGAACCGGCGCAGCTGGAGGATCGTAGGGGAAGTAGCGATCCAGAAAAGCATGCCACACGGCTTCGCGAGCACGGGTTTCTCCTTTTCCGGCGCTGTTATAAGAGATGAAAAATCCGACCCCGGCATCCACGATCAAGTGCAGGTCGCTGTGGAAGTACTGGGTATCGCCAGCATGCCCGATAATTCTGTGCCCATTCCTGGTCTCTTCGTAGAAGCCGAGGCACATCCCGTTCATTTCCGGCAGATTTGAAAACTGGCGGGTGTGCATCATCTGAGCCGTGTCCGG
>DATFVD010000518.1:0-5042 GCA_035260505.1 Terriglobales bacterium | reverse complement strand
TGCAGTGGGGCAGAGCATCGCGGCAAATCATGGCCTGGGCCGCTTGTGGTCGCCTATGTTTGAGTTCGTGGCCGCACGGGACCTTGTAGACAATGCGAAAACGAATTGGGATGTGCTGCCGCAAATGCAAGTGACGATTAGCAAGAGACAACACGTTCGCGCGAATCTTGGTGTCCGAGTCCCCGTCAACAACACGGCCGGACGGCCAGTGCAAGTGGTGTTCTACCTGCTGTGGGACTTTTTCGACGGACGGCTGAACGAAGGTTGGTGATGGGAAAAAAGGTTTGGTACGCGTCTGCGTTACTGGGATTGCTGGGTTGCTCGGCTGAACTGGTCAGCGGCGGCGGGCCGCATACGGCACCGAAGCCCAGCTTTCAAACTTCGGACCGGTGCCTGGCTTGCCACAATGGCATCGTGACGCCTTCAGGTGAGGATGTTTCCATCGGGTTTGCTTGGCGGTCAAGCATGATGGGTAATTCGTCGCGCGATCCGTATTGGCAGGGGAGCGTGCGGCGCGAATCGATCGATCATCCGGAATCGCAAGCGGCCATAGAGGACGAATGCTCGGTCTGCCATATGCCGATTACCCGCTTTGAGGCAAAGGTAGAGGGCCGCAAGGGGCAGATTTTTTCGCATCTTCCATTTGATCAAGACAAAAAGGACAACGCGAAGGCCGAGGATGGCGTGTCTTGCTCCGTGTGTCACCAGATTGCGAAGGAAAAGCTGGGTACTCCCGAAAGTTTCAACGGAGGATTCGTTGTTAATCCGCCGGCGTCAAAGGGCGAGCACCCGGAGTATGGCCCGTTTGCGATCGACGCCGGACGTCAACGCATTATGCGTACTTCCTCCGCAGGGTTCCGCCCCACGGATGATACGCATATCCGGGATTCTGCGCTCTGCGGAACGTGTCACACGCTAAAAACAAAGGCTCTGGGGCCGGGCGGGAAAGAGATCGGCTCATTGCCGGAACAGATGCCGTACCCTGAATGGCTACACAGCGATTATCCGAACCGAAGCAGTTGCCAGTCGTGCCACATGCCCGAGATACACGGCCAGGTGCCCATTACTGCGGTGCTTGGCGTGCCGCGCGAGGGAGCGCATCAGCATACGTTTGTGGCGGGGAACTTTTTCATGCTGAGAATGCTGAATCTATATCGCAAAGACCTGAGTGTGGCGGCGCTGCCGACGGAGATGACCGCGGCGTCGGAGAGGACCGTTGCGTTTCTGCAATCGCAGTCGGCGCGCGTCAGCATTCGGAGCGTCGATTTGGCCTCGGGCCGTCTTCAGGTTCAAGTTCTCGTGCAGAATTTGACTGGCCACAAGATGCCTACGGCCTACCCTTCGCGGCGCGCGTGGCTGCACGTAACGGTTCGCGATGCACGAAATAATAAGGTGTTTGAATCAGGCGCGCTGCACGCCGATGGATCTATCGAAGGGAACGACAATGATGCCGATCCCGAGCGATTTCAGCCGCACTACCGCGAGATTACCAGCAGCGACCAGGTGCAAATCTACGAGCCGATTCTGAAGGATGCCGCCGGGCACGTGACGACGGGGTTGCTCTCGGCGGTGGGATACCTGAAGGACAACCGGCTGCTGCCGAGCGGCTTCAAGAAGGAAACCGCGGAACCCGATATCGCCGTGGTGGGCGATGCCGCGGAGGATCCGAATTTCACCGACGCGGGGAGCGTGGTGGGATATTCCGTCAGCATAGGCGATGCGCAGGGCCCATTCCACGTTGAGGCCGAGCTGTGGTACCAACCGATTGGCTTTCGCTGGGCGCACAATCTAAGCCCTTACAAGGCGGCGGAGCCGCAGCGTTTTGTGGGATATTACGATTCCATGGCGTCGGCCACGGCGGTGTTACTAACGCGAGCGGAAGCCAGGCATTGAAGGAGTTTGTGTACGGCCGGGGGATCCCTGACATTTTAGACCGGGCGCATATCTGACACTTTCTGGTCCCGTTCGACGAGGGGACCAGGGGAGGGCGAAGGGGACGCGTCCCCTTCGCCCTCCCCTAGTTTAGAGTTTGTGAGCAGAGGCGCCACTCGGAGCTGCTGGCTGTCGAATAGTGCGATAGGATGCTGCGCGAAGTAGACCGTGAACCAGCGGTCGTCCTCCTGCAACAGGCCCACTCGCTCGCCCCACAGAACTTCACTCAAAAACACCTCGTCCTTCTTCCAACGAAAATGACCTTGGCGGCGCACGCTGCGCACCAGCATATTCGCTGGATACTCCGGTTCGCGCACCTGCTCCGGAAATTTTCGCGCGGACGGCTCATAAACTTCCGCCGGCGTGCGCATGCCCAGTGCTTCGTGCGGACGCACCTCATTGTATTCCTGGCGAAAGCGGTCCTGCGCGCGTTGCTGCTTGCGCCGGTTGGCCGCCGGCGGGTCTGCGGTTTCCTGTTTCAGTGTGCGATGCATGCGTTCGTGCCTGCCATTCTGCTCCGGATGCCCTGCTTCGATACGCTCCGGCACGATGCCCAGCTTGATCCACCATACCGCCAACCGCGACAGTCCGGCCAGCGCACGGCTCGCAAACGGCGCGCCGTTATCGGTGCGGATGGCCGCGGGCAGGCCGTACTCGCGGAAAGCCGCTTCAAACAGGGCCTGCACTCTGGCCGTGTCGGTTTTCTCCACCGCTTGACAGCGCAACAGGTACCGGCTGTGCGCATCCGAAATCGTCAGGGGATCGATGCGCTCTCCGTCCGCGGTGCGGAACCAGCCCTTGAAATCCGCGCACCACACGCGGTTGGGTCCATCGGCATGCGCCAGCGGCTCGCTGTACGGGGCGGTGCGCACGCGCTTCCTGCGGGGCACCACTAAACCTTCGCGCTGCAGCAGCGCTCCAATGGTGCTGGTCGCGGGCCAGTTTCGCCCTGGCTCATCGCGCTCCAGAATGCGCTTAAGCTTCCGCGGTCCCCAGCGCATATGCGCCTGCCGCAGCTCCAACACCCGCTGCTCGATCTCCTCCGGCATCTGGTTACGATGCCGGCGCGCGGCGCGGCTATGCTCCCGCAGCCCGGCGGCTCCCGCTTCGCGGTATCGCCGTAACCACACATACCCGGTCTGACGGGTGATCTCGTAACGTTCACAGAGTTCGGTCATGGTACCGTCCCGCAACTCGTGCTCAAAGACAAAGCGAAGTTTTTCTTCCATAACACTGCTCGTTTTCCATGGCATGCGCTTGTTTTACACGCAATTGCCAAAGTCCTTGCAGTGTCAGGGATGCTCCCGGTCTGTTCTGTCAGGGATGTGCCCGGTCTGTACCTTTGCGTTCAGGCCCCCCCTCCCCCCTGTTTTCTGTAAGTGCGGAATCTAAAGGACTTATTTGCACTAAAATCGTGCAAAATTCGGCGCTACTCGGAAATGCGCATTCTAAAAGACTTAGCGGCGAAAACGAGGGTCTGAAAACAAAAAAGCGGCAGTTGCCTGCCGCTTGAGTGTGGTTTTACCCGGATGAGACTGTAACTGATTCGACAGCCGTTGTCAAGGAAAAACTGAAGGGCCGGCAAGGGGATGCCGGCCCTTTCAAGTGTTAGTGGCGTCCGCCGCCACCATGTCCGCCGCCTCCGTGACCACCGCCGCCATGAAACCCGCCACCACCACCACCACCGTGAAAGCCGCCGCCACCGCCGTGAAAGCCACTTCCACCGCGGAAGCCGCCGCCATGGAAGCCACCACCATGAAAGTCACCACCGCGGAAGCCGTGATCAAAGCCACGGCGACCGTCGAAGCCGCGACCAAAGCCACGACGACCATCGAACCCACGACCAAGGCCACGACGACCGTCGAAGCCCCGATCAAAGAAGCGATCTCGGTCCCGGAAGCCAAAGCCACGTCCGAAACCAAACCAGGGACCTGCACCGATGAAAACGCCGCCCTCAAACCAGTCAGGGCCGTAGTAGCCGTAGGGCGCGCAGGCGTATGGGTAATAGTCGTAATAGCCATAGCCGCAGACAGGCGCCGCTCCGTAATAGACGGTCCCTCCAAATCCAACGCCGAAGGTGACGCGCTGGGCGTTCGCATTAGAGGCCGAGAAGAGACCAATACCGAGAAAAAGACCGAGTAAACCGGAAAACCGTAGATATCGCATTTTGGGACCCTCAATCCCCTACCGTACATTTAAGGAACCCGCGTGGATAGGAAAAGTTGTGCCACTCCTTGCAAGTTATTGGTGTGGTTCGACTTTCATGTGAAAAACCGGGTATTCGGGTCAAATACCGCCCGCCAATGACATTTAATGGGTTTCCTGACATTTAATGGGTTTCCGGTGGTTCCGTGTTCCTGACTCTGACAAATCTAGAGCAATTCGGAATCGTGCTCGCGGAACAGCTGCTGGAGGGAGGCGGGGGTACGGTCCTTCAGGGCGTGGATTCCCTCGATCAAGCTGAAGACGTTCGGCGTCATAATCAACAGATACTGAACACGACCGGGACCGGGATTCCAAAAGGTGTGCGGCTTGCCGCGGGGGACGAGCACGGCCGAACCTGCGGGAGCTTCAATTTCGTTTTCACCGGATTGCACGCGCAGAGTTCCTTCCAACACGTACCAGGCTTCGTCGTCGTTGTGGTGAACGTGGCGCGGAGCAATCAGGCGCGGAAGTCCCACAGGTCCACCCTCGTCTTGCCATTCGGCGACGACGAAAGAACTGTTTGGTGAACCTAATATCTTGCCAGCGAGCAGGGGAGCGATGGATGATTGATTCATGAACGTGATTTTCGTGCGTTGACGGGTTCGGTGTAAAGCCCCTATAATTAGTGTTTGTCTTTAGCGCTTGGAGGAGAGATGTACGCCGTCATTCAAACCGGGGGGAAGCAGTATCGCGTCGCGCCCGGCGACACCATACGAATTGAGCGGGTTAGCGGAGAAGTGGGCGAGAAGGTGACGTTCGGCTCTGTGCTCGCGGTGCATACAGACGACAAGAAGGTTGTGTTTGGATCGGACGCGTCGAAAGTGAGTGTGACTGGCAAGATTGTGAGCCAGGGGCGCGCTAAGAAATTGACGGTGCTCAAGTTCAAGAAGGGCAATCAGTACAAG
>DATFVD010000517.1:0-5138 GCA_035260505.1 Terriglobales bacterium | reverse complement strand
CGTCAAGATCTGGAACGTCAAGATCTGGAACGTCAAGATCTGGAACGTCAAGATCTGGGACTTCAAGACCTGGAACCTCCAAGCCGTCTCGCGGACCGAAGCACAGGCGCGACTAGTTCGCTGGCGGAGAGCCGCGCGTCCTGCGCGGTGGACGGGCGAGGACGCCCGTCGCTCCACCGTAACGAAGCTTAGCGCCTGGGTTCCGTAATCATCGGCAGGCGGGCCGCGCCGTAGAGGCCGGCATCGGTCCCCAACAGCGCGCGAGTGACGATGGTCTTGTGGCCGGGGCCAGGCTTCACGTGTGCGGAAGCTCCACGATGAATGGCCGAAGGATCGGGTGGCGCAGTGGCGGCGTACACCATGGAGCGCAGCCGCATCTCTTCGAAGATCGCGGGGGAAAAGGCTTCCCACGCGCTCGAAACCCCTCCGCCAATCACGTAAATCGGCAGGTTCAAGGAATTTACCATCGACGAAAGCACGATGCCCAAACAACGGCCGACGTAGCGGAAAATGCGGCGAGCATCTTCATCGCCTTGAATGGCGAGATTGTAAATCGATTTCGCGCTGAACTCGGGATCGGAGTGAGCCGCGCTTGCCAGTGCCGAGGCCGCGTTGCTCGCGATCGCTTCGCGGGCCAACCGGACGACGGCCGTCGCGGAAGCATATTGCTCCAGACATCCGTGATTCCCGCACCCGCAAATGTGGCCCTCCGGCTCAACCGTGGAGTGGCCAAACTCTCCGGCCATGCCGTTCGCGCCGCGCCAGATTGTGCCGCCTATCACTAGTCCACCGCCAACACCGGTACCGAGGGTGAGCATCGCCATGTCGGCATAATCCTTGGCCGCGCCCAGCCATTTTTCTCCCAGCGCCGCGACGTTGGCATCGTTTTCGAGGATCACGACGGTCTTCAGGCGCTGCTCAATGGCGGCGCGGGCGGGATAGTCGACCCAGTCGGGGAGATTGGGCGATTCACGCACCAAGCCAGTCTGCATGTCGATGATGCCGGGCACGCCGATGCCGATCCCAAGCAGCGGAGCGGAGTTCTTAAATTTGTCTGACATGCGCTGAATGGCATCGCACATTTCGGCGATGACATGATCGCGTCCCAGGGAAACCCTGGTGCCGAGAGTAATTTTCTCGACAAGTGTGCCATGCTCGTCCACGGCAGCGATGCGCAGGTTCGTGCCGCCGAGGTCCACTCCAATGGAGAATTTATTCATAGAATTTACGCACGATGACCAACGCGGTAGCCGGTTCGAGGGGACCTTTAGCCCTGCCCTTTTTTGTACAGCGCGAGTGTCAATCCGTCAATATTAAATCGTTCTATTAGGGCTATTTTTGACAATTTACGCAATAGTGACTGCTGCGACCGGCGAGCACAACGCGCCGGATCGCGATCCCGCACACCAGGCAAGGCTCGCCCTCACGCCCATAGACTCGATGCTGGAGCTGGAAGAATCCTTCTTCTCCATCCGCGTCCACGTAATCGGAAATCGAAGATCCGCCGAGCGCGATGGCCTCGATCAGCACTTCCCGCACTGCGCGGTGCAGGTTGCCCAACTGCAGCCGCGTGATGGCCGCCGCCCGCCGCCGGGGACGGATGCCAGATCGAAACAGCGATTCATCGGCATAAATGTTGCCGACGCCGCGCAGAAGCTTCTGATTCAGAAGCGCGCTCTTGATTGGAGTCTTGCGCCCGCGAAAAAGCGCGACGAACCGTTCCTCGCTCACCTCCAGCGGTTCCACTCCGCCGGGATCGAAGCCGCCGGGTTGAAAATGAACGCTGAGCTTGCCGAACATCCTAGGATCGATAAACCGCAGTTCGCGCCCCGATACGAGCTTCGCGATCAGGTGTGTGTGCTTTGCGATCTGCGCCGCAGGCTCGGAAACGACCAGGCGCCCGGTCATGCCGAGGTGGACGATCCACTGCGCATTCTTCCGTAGAGGCGCGGCTGACCTCGACTGGACACGAACTTTGCTACGGCGTTTGCCTCTCTTTGTCCGCGATGTGAGCGTCTCTGATGCCGGTGATTCTCCTTCCAGATCGAACACAATGTGCTTTCCGGCGCGGTGCACCCGCAGGATCCGTCTGCCCTCGAGGGTCGCGGCGATAAGACCGGCCGGCGACTTGAGCGGCTGTTTCCTGGAACCAATCCAAACCGATTCGACGATGTCTCCGGCTACACGCGTGTCGAGGCCTCGCGCGATGGTTTCCACCTCGGGGAGTTCGGGCATGCTGTCAGAATAGACGATCAGGATAACAGCGCAAGGTAGCCGGGTGTTTTGAATGGGCGAAGAGAAAATACAGTATGTACCGTATCGAACAATCGTCTGGCATGTGCGACCTTAGCAACACTCTGGCCCAATTCGCTCATGCAAAGGCGGTTGGAAGATCGCATACGCGACCTGTGCGCCAAAGCTGTAAAGGCGGAGGACTCCGAATTGGACGCGATCTTTTCTGAGCTACAATTTTCCCTCCGTGAGCACAATGAGCGACTCAGGAAGCTTGCTGCGACCAAACTTGTCGGTGCGACGAGTGAACAACCGCGGGAGAGACGCACTGCCTAGCGGTCTGTGCAGTGGGCTTCGCGCTGATTTCATTCTTCTGTCCGTCAGGAACGCATAATAGATCAGAACCGAAAATTCAAAACAGCCTGCTACAACGCTGAATTCAGGTTTGCTCCTCCACGGCTTGATTCGGTATGCTAGAGAGTACACACCAAGTTCCGCCGATCTTCCCAGTTCCCCAGTCTATTCAGCAGTAGCAGCGGCGCGGCAAGTGTGTGCGACCCCGGGGCGGGCTTCGATTTGCGGCCGCGCAAAATTCCAAGTGGAGTTTGCATTTGAGCAGAGGTAAGACGAGCAGAGGCAGAACTGCGGTCATTGTCGGAGCCCAATGGGGCGACGAGGGTAAGGGGAAGATTGTCGACGTACTGACCCAGACCTTCTCGGTGGTGGCTCGTTATGCAGGCGGCCACAATGCCGGACACACCGTCATCATCAACGGAAAAAAGTTCATCCTGCAGCTCGTGCCCGGCGGTATTCTGCGGCCCGAGTGCACGAGCGTCATTGGCAACGGCGTAGTCATCGATCCATTGGCCTTCTTGAAGGAAGTCGCCTCCCTGCGCGCTGCCGGCGTAAAAGTGGATGGCAATCTTTTCGTCTCGAATCGCGCACAGGTTATCCTTCCCTACCATCGCATGATGGAGCTGGGATCGGAAAACGCTCCCGGTCGGGTAAAAATTGGAACCACTTCACGCGGCATTGGCCCCTCCTACGAAGACAAAATGGGACGCCGCGGATTGCGGGTCGCCGACCTGCTTGACACCCAATTGCTGCGGACGCACATCGAGAACGCGTGTCGCGAAAAAAATATGATCGCGCACGCGCTGTTCAACTCCGAACCGCTCGATGCCGACAAAATGTTCCGGGAATACGCTGACGCGGCCGAGAAGATCGCTCCTTTTGTCCGCGACACGGCGCTCCTGCTGAACCGTGCTCTGGCGGAAGGGAAGTCGGTCGTCTTCGAAGGCGCGCAAGGCACCATGCTCGATATTGATCACGGCACTTATCCGTTTGTGACGTCTTCGAGCGCCACTTCTGGAGGGGCCGCAATCGGAACCGGCGTGCCCCCGACGTCGATTGACACGGTCATCGGCATCACCAAGGCCTATTGCACGCGGGTCGGCAGCGGTCCATTCCCGACCGAACTTCTGGACGCGCAAGGAGAAGACCTGCGCAAGCGTGGCAACGAATTCGGCGCCGTCACGGGACGCCCCCGACGCACCGGCTGGCTCGATTTGCCTCTGCTGCGTTACGCGGGCATGATTAACGGCATCTCGTGGCTGGTGGTTACCAAACTGGATGTGCTCGACCATTTGGCGGAGATTCCAGTCTGCGTGGGGTATAAGGTGGACGGCAAGCAAACGGACGAAGTTCCGGCTCAGGCATGCGGATATGAAAAAATCGAATGCATCTACCGCAACATGCCGGGATGGACCAGCCCAACCCAGGCGATCCGGACGGTCGAAGCATTGCCCAAAGCCGCCCGCGAATATCTGACATTTATCGAAAAGGAAACTGGAGCGCGGGTGGGAATGATTTCCACGGGGCCCGATCGCGAGCAGACGATTCTGGTTCCTGAATTTGTAAGCGCGCTGGGACTGAAGAGCCAGTGAAAAAATTAGGTTCCGGGAAGAATGGGGATTGGTATCTGGGCATTGCTTTAGCGATGCCGCAAGCTTTCAGAATCAGACAGCCCCTGGGCTGGATCTCACGGCAAGAGAAATGGAGCGATGGATGGTAGTATTGGCCGTAACCTGGATGGCAAAAATCGGACGCGAGTCCGACGTGACCGCGATTTTTGAAAAACTCACAACCGAATCGCGTAAAGAACCGGGCTGCCTCATGTATCAAGTGCATAAGCACAAGACCGATCCGCGCCGGTTCTTTATCTATGAACAATATCAGGACGATGCCGCCCTCGAGGGTCATCGCACCGCGCCGCATTTCCTGCAGTTGGCAAAAAAAGATCTACCTAAGATCGCTGACCGGGTCGAAGGGCACCTGTTCGAGCCGTTAGGATAGAGTTCTCAGTTCCCGGTTCTCAGAGGAAGCCGCCTCGGATCAATCAGCCTGAGAACTGGGAACTGCTATTACTGCTTGTCCACTATCAGCACGCCGCCGGAAGCATAGCTCTCCCTGGACACCTCGATGAATGTCACGACGATCGCCTCGCGCCGCGCCCCGGCTTCTTCCACCATCGCATCGGTAATGCGCTGCGCGATCTTGCGCTTCTGATCGGCTGTGCGGCCTTGGAGCATTGTGATTTGAATTAAGGGCATGAAGTTCTCAGTTCCCAGTTCTCAGAAACACCCCCAGGTCGATCTTACTGAGAACCGGGAACTGAGAACTGGGAACTGCTTCTATTGCGCCAATTCGTAACCCGCAAAGAAGAAGCTTAACTCGAAGCGCGCGGTTTCATCCGCGTCGGAGCCGTGAATCGCATTGTGTTCAATGCTGCTGGCCCATTTCTTGCGGATGGTACCCTCTTCGGCATTGGCCGGATTGGTGGCGCCCATCAGCTTGCGCAGATCGGCGATGGCGTTTTCCTTTTCCAGCGCCAGCGCCACGATCGG
>DATFVD010000516.1:0-3093 GCA_035260505.1 Terriglobales bacterium | reverse complement strand
CGGATGTCGATGGCTACTTTCACAGCCTGAATTTAACCACAGGGGACACGGGGGTACACAGGGAATTCACAGGGGCATCACCAAACTTTGTTACGTCCTGACTTCCGCCTGCGCCCGCGCCCGCCGCTCTGCATACAGAGGGAACTCCTCCGCCAGCGCCAGCACCTGCTTGCGGATTTTCCCCAGCACCGCGGCGTCTGTCCGATGATCGAGCGCTTCGGCGATCCAGTGCGAAATCTGCCGCATCTCCGGTTCTTTCATGCCGCGCGTAGTCACCGCCGGAGTCCCAATACGAACGCCACTAGGTTTCATCGGCGGATTCGTGTCAAACGGAATCGCATTCTTGTTGACCGTAATGCCAGCCTCGCCCAGAGCCTTCTCCGCCTCGCTCCCCAGCATGCCCTTCGCGAACACGTCTACCAGCATGAGGTGCGTGTCGGTGCCACCGGAGATAATGCGATAGCCATCCGCCGCCAGTGTCTCGGCCATCACCTTCGCATTGGCCACGATCTGCCGAGCATAGTCGCGGAAGCTCGGCTGTGATGCCTCGAGGAAGCACACCGCCTTGGCGGCAATGATGTGCACCAGCGGCCCACCCTGCATTCCGGGGAACACCGTCTTATCGATCGCCGCGGCAAATTCCTGCTTGCTCAGGATCATGCCCGAGCGCGGCCCGCGCAGCGTCTTGTGCGTGGTCGAAGTGACGATATGCGCGTGTGGCACGGGCGATGGGTGCGCTCCCCCCGCCACCAATCCCGCGAAGTGCGCCATATCGACCAGAAAGAGCGCGTCAACTTTGTCCGCAATCTGACGCATGCGGGCAAAATCAATGATCCGCGGATAAGCGCTGCCGCCGCCAATAATCAGCTTCGGCCGCTCCTGCAAGGCGATCCTCTCCAGGTCATCGTAATCAATCGTCTCCGTTTCCTTGGTCACGCCGTAGGGCACGATCTTGTAGGTCTTGCCCGAGAAATTCAAAGGATGTCCATGCGTGAGGTGGCCGCCATGGGCAAGGTTCAGCCCAAGAATCGTGTCGCCCGGCTTCAACACCGCCGAGTAAGCGGCTTGATTGGCCTGGGATCCTGAGTGCGGCTGGACGTTGGCATTCTCAGCACCGAAAAGTTTCCTGGCACGCTCGCGCGCAAGTTCTTCCACCACGTCGGTAAACTCGCATCCGCCGTAATATCGCTTGCCGGGATAACCTTCCGCATATTTGTTGGTGAACACAGATCCGGCGGCCTCAAGCACAGCCTCGCTCACAAAATTTTCCGAAGCGATCAACTCCAGACCTTCGTGCTGGCGGCGAGCTTCGTTGTCGATAGCGGCGGCAATCTGCGGATCAACCTCATAGAGCGGACGGGACATGGAGGAATTTTTCATAGTTTGATACTCAGTTAGTTACCGGAGGCTATTTTACTGTGGCGCGGACCCTCCTGTCCGCGAAAACTCTTCTACCCGTGGATGGCTTTCGTTACAGAATATGCCAACCAGGCAGGCCGAGATATCATCCAATACGGCGGAAAGGCATATCGAAATGGAATTCCTCAGATATCGGCAGGTTCCCACAATTTTGCTGCTGGCCGCACTCGCAGGCTGCACTCAACCACAGAACTCGCAGGATCTGAAGGAGAAAACCGCGCAAGCAACGGCGGAAGTGAAGCGCGATGCCAAAGCTGTGGCGGCAGGAATCCGCGAGGGCTGGAGCCGGGACAACCCACTCGATTTGAACACGGCCACGAAAGAGCAGTTGCAGAGCCTGCCGGGCATGACTGCGACAGAGGCCGATCGCGTGATTGCGGGACGTCCCTATAACGATGCCAATGATTTGGTAAAACGCCACATCCTGCCGAAGACCGAGTATGACAAAATTGCAGACCGGGTCACGGCCAGGAAATGACGCGGATGGCCTTTAGAGAAGCCCGGATGAGTTCTAGTCGAACGCCGTGCGCAGAAAACTAACCAGCTGCCACCCATCCATGTATTTGTAGGGTGTCTCCCCCATGGTGTAATGCCCGCATGGGAGCACTACGACTTTGTGATTCAGGTTGTGTTTCTCGAACTGCTCGACCACCTGTTTCGAAAATTCCGGCAGGAACGTCATGTCGTACTTCGCATAGATGATGAGCGACCGTCGCGGCCAGCGCGAAAACTTATCGAAGTACACCGCGGGACTGACGGCGCGCCACACTTGCCGAAGATTCTCCAGATCGATGGCCGTTTCCAGCCCCTCACGGATGTGGCGCGTGGACTGCCCATGCCACACCACGTCGGCAAAGTAAGTCGAGGCATGGTTGAAAGCAGCCACCTGTATCCGCGGATCGTGCGCCGTGGCGATAAACGCATAGCACGATCCGAGGCTCGTGCCGACGATCCCCAGCCGGTTGTAACCTTGCGATTCGAGCCAGTCGAGACAGCAGCGGACATCGATCACGCCCTGGCGCACCGAATCGAGCGTGCGTCCAATGTTGGCGGAAACGGCATAGTCGGCGCGGTCAATCTCCGCCGGCCGGCGAATGTCGTGATACGGCATGCTCAGCCGCAGCACCGCAATCCCCATCCAGTTCATTACCCGGCAGAGGGCATTGTAAGAAATCGCATCGGAATTCCAGTGCGGCAAGAGGACGACTGCCCGGCGCCCGCGTGCCGGGAACCAGCGTGCGTTTACCAGATTGTTATCCGGGAAAGGAGTGGCCACTGGCGAGGTGAAGCGCAGAAACTCGGCATGAGTGCCGCGAACTTTTTTCTCCAGGCGCGGGTCCGGCACTTCGCGGGTGCTGAACACCCGAACTCCACGGCGCTCCAACCGGAAATCCGCCGGTTTCTGGTACGAGTAAAAGTCGTCGCTCGCCTTGATGATGCGATCGTTGAAGCGGGAGAAATATTCCAGCAGATCCAGTCCCGAGTCCTGCCTGGAAGGCCCGCCGTTGGGGCTAGGCCAACTTTGGGTCCAATCGAGGCCCCAGTCTAGCGGACGGACCACGCGGTTATTGTCCACCGACGTGAGCCGCGTTTCCCAGTCATACATCCATTGAGCGTAGCGCGAGGGCATCTCTATTCTAGGAATACAACATGGGGCCCAGATTGGCGACCCCG
>DATFVD010000515.1:0-3617 GCA_035260505.1 Terriglobales bacterium | reverse complement strand
CGCGAGGCGGCGCGCAGACCGCGTAGGGCAGCTTTCAGCCGTCAGCTATCAGCTTTCAGTAAAATCTGCTGGTGCGATCGTTCACGGACGGGTGGAAAATTTGCGATACGTGAACGCTGACGATGTAACTGAGAGCTGAGACCTATTTATGCCAAAACTGAAAACACACAAGGGCGCTGCGAAGCGCTTCAAAAAAACGGGTACCGGTAAGATCAAGCGTCACAAGACCGGTTTGCGTCACATCCTGAGCTCCAAAGCGAAGAAGCGCAAGAAACACTTGGGCAAAGCCACTTTGGTGAGTGACGGTGACTACAAAAAAGCGGCACGCATGATCCCGTACATGTAGTGGAGCGACGGGCGTCGCTTCGGCTTACTCAGCGCAAGGTCTTGCCCGTCTACAACCAAGTCTGCGGATCGGGAACGAACCGCAGCGGCGCGTGAAGAGGTCGGGCTTCAGAAATCCCTTTGGGTAGAAGCCTCCTTACCTCCAGCCGCCAGACGAACTAAAAAAGGAGAGCACCATGCCTCGTGTAAAACGCGGTACCAAACGCCGCGCCAAGCGCAAAAAGATTCTTGAACGCGCCAGCGGATACTTCCTAACCAAATCCAAACTTTACCGCTCGGCCAAAGAAGCTGTCGACCGCGCCCTGAAGTTTGCCTACTCCGGCCGCAAACAGAAAAAGCGCCAGTACCGGTCGATCTGGATCGTGCGCATCGGCGCCGCCGCCCGCTTGAACGGACTGAACTACAACCAGTTCATCAGCGGACTGAAAAAGGCCGGTGTCGAACTGGACCGCAAGATCCTGGCGGATTTGGCAGTAAAGGATCCGGCAGGATTTGGACATCTGGCGGAACAGGCGAAGAAGGCAAACGCAGCAGCGGCGTAGAAGACGCTGTAAGCTTTCAGTTACCAGGCGTCAGTCTCTTGGCTCTTAGCCTTTGGCGCTTGGCTCTCGCCTTCGGCATTTCAGTAATTTGATTGTCATCCCGAGCCGCTTTTGCGAGGGATCTGCAGTTTCGTGGCGGCGAGAAACTGCAGATCCCTCGCTTCGCTCGGGATGACAATTTCTTAGAGACTTATTGAGAAGCATGCCTTACACCGTTCCCAAACTGACCGACTTCTCGACCTCGGCTCTCGACAGCGCCGTCCGCGAGCTCTTGTCTGCGGTCAATCAAGAGTCGGAAGCCGTCGTTTCCGAGAACGACTGGAAGGCCTTCCGCGATCGTTGGATGGCGCGCAAGAACGGCGTCCTGACCCAGCTCAATGATCTGTGGCTGAAAGCCGCACCGGGAGCGAATAAGCGCGACGTCGGGCAGCGCGTCAACGAACTGAAGACCAAAGTTGAGAAGGTGGTTGAGGCAACGCTCGCTCGCATTCAGAGCGGCGCGTCCTCCGGCAAACTCGCCGCGGAGCGTCTCGACATCACTCTTCCCGGCATTCGCCGTCCCATCGGCGCGGAACATCCCGTCATCAAGACGATGAACGAGATCGTTGGCGTCTTCCGCAATCTGGGCTACTCGGTCGAGGAAGGCCCGGAGGTTGAAACCGATTACTACAACTTCGAAGCACTGAACTTTCCGCCGAACCATCCCGCGCGCGATACGCAGGACACGCTGTTCATCGCCGGACAAGAATCGAAGCCGCTGCGCGACCGCCTGCTGCTGCGCACACATACTTCCCCGGTGCAGATCCGCACCATGCAGAAGATGAAGCCGCCGGTGCGCGTGGTGTGTCCGGGAAAAGTTCACCGCAACGACGCGCCCGACGCGACGCACTCGCCCATCTTTCACCAGGTCGAAGGTTTGGCGGTCGACACGAACATCACGTTCTGCGATCTGAAGGGCACGCTCGACCACGCCATGAAAGCTCTGTTCGGATCGAGCGTGAAGACGCGTTTCTATCCGTCGTTCTTCCCGTTTACCGAACCGAGCGCCGACGTGCAGATCAGTTGCATTTTTTGTGATGGCAAGGGCGTGCGCGACGGCGCTCCGTGCCGCAACTGCAAGGCCAGCGGATGGATTGAATTGCTCGGCTGCGGTATGGTCGATCCGAATGTGTATGGGTTTGTAGATTACGATCCCGCGAAAGTTTCGGGATTTGCCTTCGGCATGGGCGTGGAACGGATTGCGATTCTGAAGTACGGCGTGGATGATATTCAGCTTTTCTTCCAGGGCGATGTACGGTTTCTGGAGCAGTTTGGGTAGGGGGTCGTTGGTCGTCAGTCGGCAGTCGTTCGCTAAAAGCTTCTTTCATGAAAATCTCTCCTTATTGGCTACGCGATTTCGTTGACATCCCGGTCGATTACACCCGCCTTGCGGACGAACTCACGCTTGCGGGCGTTGCCGTTGAAGGTATTTCCGGCGAAGGCGACAGCACCGTGTTCGAGATGGAGATCACGACCAACCGTCCTGATGCGATGAATCATTACGGCGTAGCTCGTGAGGCGTCGGCGCTATACGATCTGTCGCTCAAGCCGATTGAGCCGAAGCTGCCGTCATCGCAGGGCAAATCCGACGTCACCATCGACATTCAGCAGCCCGAGCTGTGTCCGCGCTTCACGGCGCGCGAAATTCGCGGAGTTACCATCAAGTCCTCCCCCGCGAATATTGCCCATCGCTTGCAATTGCTCGATCAACGTCCAATCAGCAACGCGGTAGATGCTACGAACTACGTGCTATGGGAATCTGGCAAGCCCACCCACGTTTTTGATCTCGATCTACTCGAAGGGCGGCGACTGGTGATTCGCAAAGCTCGTGCCGGCGAAACCCTTAAGACGCTCGACGGCGTGGAGCGCAAGCTTTCCACCGAAGATCTCGTCGTAGCGGACGCGAAAAAGCCGGTGGGGCTGGCCGGTGTAATGGGCGGCTTCGACACGATGATCACGGAGAGAACGACAAACATCCTGATCGAATCCGCGTGGTGGGACCCAGTCACGGTGCGCCGCATGTCGAAGCGGCACGGCATTCACACCGACGCCTCGCACAGGTTCGAGCGCGGCGCGGATTTCGAGTCGACCGTCGCCTCGACGAATCGTGTGGCGGAATTGATTCTGGCATCCGGTGGCGGCACGCTCCTCGGCGACGTAATCGACGTGATCGCCTGCAAGCTTGACTTGGCTCCGGTGGAGCTCGATCTGCGGGAAGTGCACCGCATTCTTGGCGAAAAACTCAGCACGATTGAGATCAGCCGCATCCTTACTCGTCTCGGTTTCACGATGCTGGCAGGCGGCGAAGAGAGGTACCTGATCCATATTCCGAGCTGGCGTCTCGATATCGAGCGCGAGATCGACATCATCGAGGAACTGGCGCGCCTGCACGGGTACGACAAGTTCCCGAACGCGCTCCCCGCCTACAGCGGCGAGGTTCGGGAGTTGCCCGATGCGCACAAGGACGCGCGGCTTCGCTCGTCGCTCCTGGCGCTCGGTTACAGCGAAACTATCTCGCTCACATTTATTTCAAAAGACGACGCCCGCCACTTTTCGACCGCTCCCGAACTCGACCTCGCGAACCCGCTGAGCGATGAGGCTTCAGTGATGCGCACGTCGATGGTTCCGAGCATGTTGAACATGCTGGCGTACAACCTGAATCGCGGCAGCGACAATGTTCGCCTGTTCGAA
>DATFVD010000514.1:0-7404 GCA_035260505.1 Terriglobales bacterium | reverse complement strand
CGATCTTTTGATAGAACCAGGTCATCAGCCACCCGCCGATACCCCAGGCCGTTCCGATGTTGCCCTCAATGACCTTAGGTCCGGGATTGAGCAAACCATAAATGTAGACCTGTTTGTGTACCGGCGAGCCATAGCGGCTGTAGGACGTTGACCCGGCGTTTGCGACTTCCTCCATGGCAGCCAGGATAGTGGCCGCCATGGTACCGCCCCCGATCGCGTCGAAGGCGAGCGTGGCTCCGGTCTCGGCCAGCGCGGCAATGAGCGCAGGTCGGAAGTCAGGTGACGTGCTGTCGACCACATGTCTGGCGCCCTTCTTCCGAAGCAGGTTGGCTTGCGCTTGGCTGCGCACGATGTTCACGAGCGGAATGCTATCCGCGAGGCAGACCCGATTGAGCATCTGACCGACGTTGGACGCTGCCGCCGTGTGGACGAGCGCCTTGTGGCCTTCGCGTCGCATCGTTTCCACCATGCCGAGCACCGTCAACGGATTGATGAAGGCTGACGCGCCATCGCGTGGCGATGCGCCCTCCGGCAGCACAAGGCAGTCCCGAGCCTTTAGCACCCGGTATTGCGCGTACATGCCCTGGCCGCCGCCGCGTGCCGCGACCGTGCGCCCGATCAGCGACTGCCCGTCGGAGCCCGCTTTGATCACGACGCCTGCGCCTTCATTGCCGACCGGCAGCGCCACATCCAGCCGCGATTTCTGGCTCACTAGCCGCTCCGGGAGAATCTTCCCTATGGCGCGGGGACGCTCGCTCGTTCCGGCCTGACGGATTGCTGACGGATCGGCCGGGCCGAGCAGCAGGATAATATCGGAGGGATTGAGCGGCGCCGCCTCGATACGGATGACCAGTTCGTCAGGCGCCGGTTCCGGCACCACTACTTCTTCGAGGAAAAGTTCCAGTGTGCCATCGGAGGAGATCTTGGAGCCGAGCTCAAGACCGGATCTGTTTTGTGCCATGGTGATGTTCTTGGTTGGTAACTTATAATCGACTCTTAGGATTTCTACAGCCCGGCTTCGTTGCCACCCGCCAACGCTGATCCCATCGCCGCGGATGTCTCAAACGAAATTGCGAACGCAACTTCGAAACCGTCCGGAGTTCGCAAGGCAAGGATTCGACAATTCTGATCTTTGGCCAACTCTAAGGACCAGTTTCCAACAGAGAAAACGTAACGGGCCTGGGCGTCGCGTGCTTGCATTTTCAACGCGGCGGACAGGAGCCGGGGTATCGTCATGACAATTGATGCAGCTTGATCGAACGGCATCTCGATCGACACCGGTTCACCTGCTTGCCCCACAAAGCCTAAGCCAATTGTCCTTCCGTCCTCGATTACACTGCAGGTTGTAAGTTGGCTGATCACAATCCTATGAAGCGCATTATGCTCTTGGTCAAATGTTGCTTCTTTCTTTGAATCCGCCGCAAGTTCTACCCGGTCGTCTGGTTTGGAGGCTGCCGAAGCACTATTGAGAACGGTATTGGGTATGTTCATTGAATGTCGCATCAGGTGGGATTTTAGTGTCGCGCGCGACGACTAACCGAAATCGACGCCAGTTCTGGTTTAGGAACGTTGCGCAACCAGGTCTGCGAGACTCGTCCACTTAAGATCGGGATAACGATCGTTATCGTTGGGCGTGTGGTGTATGCTGAACATGCTCAGCATGTATTGACCTACTTGCCATAGGGGATAAAGCTCGTTCTCGCCCTCAGGGTGCGCCGCTCGTTCGCTTTTATTTTGAGCGCGCAGATCCTCCAGACCTCCTAGACGCACCAATTGAAAAGGCGTCTTCATCACTTCGGCCGTGAATTTCGCAAGCTCGCGCGGGGTTACGCTGAAGCTGGCGATTCGCAGGGCGCGGGGGGCGCTTTGGTCAAGGGCAGCCGCGGCCGTGTACGCCGCTACGTCGTTCATCGTGGTGAAGCCGATCCGCCAGTCGGGGTCCTCCCAGTAGCCGACCATCTTCTTTTTAAAATCAAACAAGGGAACGTGACTATACATCGTCAGGACTTCGCCAAATGGACCATTGAAGATCGATGTCGACGCGATCGGAGCGGCGTCGAGCCGCTGGTGAAACTCACGGCGCAGATCCAAGTTACGATTTTCCCCGGCTGGCTGCATTGGAAAATCCATGGAATAATCAGAGGGAATGAAGCGCGGGATACGAGCTGCCAGCGCTGCCTCCAACAGGATGGATTGTGTATCGACAATTACGTCCCGCAGACCTGCTAGCGCGGACACGACACAAGCCGCTCCGTCGCACGCTTTCGCGAGGTCAGAGACACTCGCTATATCAACTATCCTGATCTTCACTCGGAGACTTTCCAACGCCTTTACTTTGTCGGCCCGGGCTCCTATTCGCCCCAGGGCCACCACATCCGCTCCGCGCTTAGACAAGGCGTGCGCGATACGTGTACCAAGATCTCCGGTTGCTCCCGCTAATACGATTTTTTCTGCCATAATGTGTAGTTAGTTATAGTTAATTTTGTGTTAGTAATTCGCTAACCGTACAACGCTGAGGAGCGACCGAATAATGCCGAGTTAGGATTGCGGTGATACGCAATCTGTATCACATTGTGAGATGCTGGAGGAAATCCGTTCGTTTCTAGCCGTGATCGAAGAAGGTAGTCTCCATCGAGCCGCAGCGCGGCTGCACACCTCGCAGCCAGCCTTGTCGCGCCAGATGCAAGCCCTGGAACGCGAATTAGGAGGCCGACTATTGGAGCGCCTGTCAACGGGTGTCAGGCCAACAGCTGGTGGCCAGGCGTTAGTTGAGAGAATGAGCGCGGTGTTAGCGTCCTACGACGTGGCCATGAACGATACGCGGCGCGCTCTTCGCGGGGAGACGGATCAAGTGCGAATTGCTTACCTCGCCACGGCTCCCCAGCAGTACCTTCGCGGACTGTTGAGGAAGGTGCGGCGGAGTTATCCGGAAACGGATTTGAAGCTGGTGAACTTATCCCCGGGCGAGCAAATAGCCGCTCTTCGCGCGGGAGAGATTGATATCGGCATCACGAGTGACAACGGCGAGCTGTTAGGCCGCGAATTTTATACCCGAACACTGGCAGAGATGGGTAGTTCCGTTGCGCTTTCGGAGCAGCACCGGCTGGCGACCCGGGATCAAGTCCGATTGTCCGATTTGAAGGGCGAATTCTTTCTCGGCTGGGGCGCTGAACAGGTGCCCGGCTGGGAACGACAGGTCGAGGAGTATTGCAAAAAATTCGGAAAGTTCCGCCCGAAATTTCACGGCGAAGCGAAAAGCCTTGCCCATGCCTTCGAATTGGTCGCTAACGAAAACACGGTTCTTTTGTTGTTGGCCTCGGCCAAACATCTTTCTCCGGCTGGTATCGTCATTTTACCTCTAGCAGACGCGGGCGTGACTTGGAAGATTACGGCCGCTTGGCGGCGAGGTAAAGCAGGTGGTGCACTGAAGGCGTTGCTGGACGCCCTGTTAACGCTAACTGCTAATTGCTAACGACTGCCAGAATCAGGGAATCACAAGCTCGATCAAGAACGGTCCCTCACGCTGGTTGCTCACGGCCAGCAGATCTGCCAGCTCTTCTAAGGTTTCGGCGCGGGCCCCTTCCACACCCAGCGCCTCGGCCAGGCGGATCCAATCGAGCGCTGGATTCCCGAGGTCGAACAGATCGAGTGCAGTGCGACCGGGATTGGCGCCAACATTGGCCAGCTCCAGTTCTAAGATGGCATACTTACGATTAGACAGAATTACTGTGGTCACATTGAGCCTCTCGCGTGCCTGCGTCCAAAGCGCCTGAATCGTGTACAGCGCCGAGCCGTCGCCTTCGAAGTTGATGACCCGGCGACCTGGGGCGGCAACGGCAGCGCCGGTCGCAAGCGGCAATCCCCCGCCGATTGCCCCGCCAGTGACTTGTAACCATTCATGTGGTGCGGCGTCTTTCGTGCCGGGATAAAAGGCGAACCCGAAGCTGATACTCTCATCCACGATGACCGCATTTTCCGGAATGAGCGCAGCCAGGGTCTGCGCGACTGCGGCAGAGGTCACTGGGCCATGGGCAGGCTCAGGGCGGTTCGCTGGCTGCACGGGAACGGGTGGAGCAGCCAACTCCTCAGCTAGTGCTGCCAGCGCTCCAACCACATCCTCTTCTGGCCGGGCCAGCACATGAACAATCGACCCATCCGGCTTCATGAGGCTCGGTTTGTCCGGGTAAGCAAAAAACCCGGCCGGCTCTTGCGCGCCAACCAAAATGAGGTGGCGAATGCCGGCGAGCGCAGCAACGGCTTGGTCGATCCGATAAGGCAGGAGCGCAATCGGATGGCGGCCCCGCCCGCGCTGGATCAAGCGATTAAAGGTTGGCGCGAAAAGCTTGGCGCCAGTCGCTGATGCAATACTATGAGCGTCAGCCAGCGCGTTCGCCTCCAACCCGGCACCGGCTATCATCAAGATTGCTGGTTCACCGGTGCGTAACACGCGTGCAATGGCCGTGATGGTGGCAGGCGCTACTGGTAATGGTGAAGCCACGGGGAGGGGCCTGGCCGGCACACCGCCCTGATTCCACGACACGTTGGATGGTAGGATCAACGTCGCTATGCCACAGGCATCTCGTGCCGCTTGGACAGCTGCGGCGGCGTCGAGGCCGACCGACTCCGCGGAGCGCGCCGTCTGCGTCCATACTGAGACCGGGCGCGCCCAGCCTTCAATGTCGGAAGTAAGTGGAGCATCGAAGCCACGATGATAGGTCGCTTGATCGCCGATGATGTTCACGAGCGGAACGCGTGCGCGTTGTGCGTTGTGGAGATTAGCGAGACCGTTGGCCAGACCCGGTCCGCAATGGAGTAAAGTTGCGGCTGGCCTCCCAGTCAGGCGCGCATAGCCGTCCGCAGCCCCCGTCGCAACCCCCTCAAAAAGAGCGAGTACACAGCGTATACCAGGGACCCGGTCAAGCGCGGCGACGAAATGCATCTCGCTGGTCCCTGGATTAGTGAAACAGTGATCGACTCCACTCCCGACCAGCGTGTGCACCAAGCTTTCGGCGCCGCTAATGGAGCGTTCGTCCGTCATTGTCGGATTTCGCGAGCGCTCCGGCCGGACAGTCGCCTCGCCCGGGTGATGACTATAATCGCGCATTTTATTGATCAGTTAGTTTGCGTACTGGTACGCCAAGAGCGGAGCTATATTGCTCCCTCAACTTTACAGCTCGGACGCAGATTGCCTCGCGCCGTAGTTGTAAGAAATAGAGAGCACTGCCTCGGTAGCCATCTGTTATTTGTTTCAGTTGCCGCAATCATTGTCTTAATGATTTGGCCTGCCGCAATCGATTTAGCTGTGAACTGCAGGCCTTCCTACCCTTTTTGCCTGCTCAAGATTCCGAGTATCTCACCGCCTTTATCAGCCGGAAACTCTTTCATCAAGCCGACTAGAAGCGTATCTAAGTTCAGAACTTCCTTAAAGCTCAGTCCGTAGCGAGGCTTCAGTTGTGGAGAAATTGAAGGATTGACTTGTTAAATGTTGTGGGGTCCTGCCAAGGAGCAAAGTGGCTCACGTTGGGAAGGATGATTAGCTTTGCGCCAGGAATTGTGGCTGCAAGATAGTCTGTGTGAGCGCGAATAATGAATTCTTCATGATCGCCCTCGGCGATGGCGATCGTAGACACTTTGATAGGAGCGAGTTCTTTCGTTAGGTAGTTAGGCTCTTTCTTCTGCATCGCTTCGAGTGCTTGGTGAAGAGTGTTGAACCCGTCGGGGGTGGGCGAGATGCGAGCATAATCTTTCGCCAACTTTGCTGCCGCTTCAGAAAGGATGGGCGAAGTGAAAGTGCCTGGTACGATAGCATCAGTATTCATGTTCGCGCCAAAAGCGTAAACGCGGTTGACTCGTTCTGGATTCTTCATTGCCAGGATGAGGCTGATGTTTGCTCCGTCACTCCAGCCAACGAAGGACGCTTTCTTAAGATGTAGCGTATCCATCACAGCCACGACGTCGCTCTGCATTCTTTCATAGGAAAGTGGATACGGTCCTAACGTACTCCGCCCGTGTCCACGACTATCGATCAAGATGACCTCATGGCGGGTTTTGATCAAAGCTGGAACCTGATTCCCCCAACTCAGGCTGCTCTCCATCCCGCCGTGTAATAGGACAACTGGCTCGCCGGTACCGGCCGTTCCGTACCAGATCCGCGCTCCCTCGTGGTCAACGTAACCTTCCTTTGCCAGTGGCGGAAGGGGTTGCTCCACTGGCAGAGTTTCCCAGGTTGGAGTCGAAGAACCCTTCCGCGTTGTAGGCTGCAGGATAAGTACGACGGCGAGCGTAGTCGAAGTGACAAACAGCATGCTATCTCCTTATTCCTTTAAATGTTTTGTTCTCTCATCGACGGATCGCCCCTACAGGTTATACGCGGTCCGTATGGCCTCTGCAGCGCGTTCGCCAATGATCACGCAAGGAGCCATCGTATTACCCGTCGTCACGCGCGGCATGATTGATCCGTCGGCAATACGCAGGTTTTCGATTCCATAAACCTTGAGGTTGGCGTCCACTACCGACAGGGAGTCACGTCCCATCTTGGCCGTACAGGTCTGATGCCACCAGCTGATCGCAGTATTTCGAAGATAGTTCTCCAATCCCGACCCCTTTATATTCCCAGGAACCACCTCCTGCTTGAAAAAAGGGCGGAGTGCGGGGGAGTTGCCTATCTCGCGACAGAGCTCCACAACGGCGATTAGGGCCTTTAGGTCATCTGGATGCGACAAAAGATTGCTTTCGATGTCTGCAGGATCGAGCGGCCCCGGTCCCGTAAGACGAACGCGGCCTCGGCTCTTAGTCCGTATGACAGCCGGTAGCATCATCCAACCACTCGCAGGTAGAGTGGGGTTAATTTTTTTTAAGCCAGTCCTTTCAAGCGGAGCTTGGGTTGTTTGGAGATCCGGCACATCGAGGCTGGAGTCGCTCCTCGAGAACCAGTGAAAAATGGCGTCTGGCTCGTCGCCGTGGCACTCCCAGATCATGCCAGGCAAGGCGACGTGATCCTGGAAATTCTGACCCACTCCTGGCAAATGCTCCACTAAAGGAATTCCGAACCGGTGCAACTCAGCTTGGTCGCCAACTCCGGATTGCATCAGCACCTTCGGAGTATTGATTGCGCCCAGCGACAGCACGACCTCGAGCCCAGCGCCGATCCGATGAACTTTGTCCTGATAAGTAAACTCGACGGCTGACACTCGTTTACCTTCGAAGATCAGCCGTGTGACCGGTGCGGAAGTGAGGACCGTCAGATTTGGCCGATCCATGTAGGGGAAAGTATAGGAGCGGAAGATCGAGAGCCGTTGCCAGTCACGCATGCGGAACTCAACGAGCGAGCAGCCGCCAGGACCTTCCATCATGCGACCATTGATGCTGTCGAAGGTAGGAATCCCCACTGACCGCGCGCCCTCA
>DATFVD010000513.1:0-4504 GCA_035260505.1 Terriglobales bacterium | reverse complement strand
GTGCGCCGCTGCGAGTGGCGGCTGATCGCGCTTTGAATCGTGCCGCGATCCTTTGTCGGCCACCCGTGGACCAGCGCGATATAGGTCTTGCGCACCTCGCGCCCGCTGAACTGCTTCGCCAGCCGGCGGTGCGATTCGTCGTTCTTCGCCACCACCATCAGCCCGCTGGTGGCCCGATCCAAGCGATGCACGATCCCCGGCCGCAGTTCGCCGCCGACCGAGGACAGCTTCTTAAAGTGATGCAGCAGCGCATTGACCAGCGTTCCGCGGTTGCGCGCATCTTCGGTCGCTCCCGCTCCCGCATGCACCATCATGCCCGCGGGCTTGTTGACGATCGCCAGGTCATCGTCCTCGTAGACGATGTCGAGCGCAATTTCTTCTGGGATGGCGCGCAGAGGTGGAGCGTGTGGCGGCCCGGTGACCGTGATCTGCTCGTCGCCATTGCCCTTCAGTCGCAGCGACGCCTTGGCCGCCGTCCCGTTCACCAGCACCTCGCCTGTCTCAATGAGTTGTTGAACCCGGGCGCGGCTCACTTCTGTGTGATTGACCTCTGAAAGTTGCGTCGCGAGATATTGGTCCAGACGCTGCCCTGCGGCTTCGCGGGGAGCGATCAGAATGAGGGGAAAGGCGGGCATTCAGCAATCAGCATTCAGCACTCAGCCAACAAGTGCAAGGAGAATCTGTACGGGGCGAGAGTCCTAGAGCGCAGAACCCGATTTCTGAGTGCTGAGTGCTGACTGCTGAGTGCTGCTCTTCAGCCACCAGATCAATCCGCCGCCGATGACCAGCAGAATCGAAATCAACTGCGTTCCCGTCATCAGGCCCCCGAAGACTTCGCCGCGCCCCGGATCGTCGCGCAGGAACTCGATGAAGTAACGCTCGATTCCGTACAGGATCATAAAAGTGCCAAACACCTGCCCATCGAACCTCCTGCGCTTGAACAGCCAGACCAGCAGCAGGAAATTGAAGAACTCAGCCGCAGCTTCGATCAGTTGGGTTGGTTCGATCCTGACGCCGAGCGGAGTTCCGCTGACGGAATTCGCCAGATGATTGGTGAAGGTCACGCCCCAGAAGTGATTGGTTGGTTTGCCGTAACAACAGCCCGCCGAGAAACAACCGAAGCGTCCGAGGACGTGGCCAAACGCAAGCCCGGGAGCGAAGCCGTCGGCGGTGCGTCGCACCGGCATGCGATGACGCCGCATGTACCAGACCGCCATCAGGAGCGCGGCGATCAGTCCGCCGGAAAATACGCCTCCCGCCTGCAGCGTGTTGAGGCTGAAAATCTCCCGCCAGTTGTTGGCGTAGGCGCTCCAGTCGTTGATGATGTAAAGAACTTTGGCCCCGATAATTCCGGCAAGGACAACTAGAATGCCAAGGTTCCAGGCATCGTCGCCATTGATACCCTGCTTCTCGGAATTGCGGACGCTGATCCAGAGTCCGATCAGCACGCCCGATGCGACCAGGACACCGTAGGTAGGCAGGTAGAAACTGCCAATCTGAAAAAGTCTGGGGAACACGTTAGTTTGGATGCTCCAAATGCTGGTTGAGTTCTAGAGAGAGTCTAGCAGAGGGGAACAGGTCTCAGGTCTCGGGTGTCAGGTGTCAGGAAAATCAAAGTCGAACAACGGGCCGAGTGCAGACTACACGCGAGAGTGGAGACTAAGAAGGTAGGTTCAGGTTTTTCCTGAGACCTGACACCTAAGACCTGATACCTGAATTAAAAAGCCGACCCCACTGGGCCGTGTGGTGGGCCGAGAATGAACCCGTCTCAGACGGTGGGAACCCGCCGCGACCCATTAGGCCTTTCCGCATGACGGAACATGGCACACCGGATCTTTTTGCGAGTCGAGTCCCCGTTCATTCGGCATTGGTTCAAAAATCGGTTACCACCATCACCAACCTGGTAGGATCGGCTTTTCAGATTCGATGCTAGGAAACCGCGAACAGATTGGCAAGTGGAAAATGCAAAATAGTTGGCAGGAAGTTTGCTAGCGATTGTGTTAGGAGTGTTTCTAGAAGAGGAACCTCAGGTTACTACCGACTTCAGCCCATGCGCCGGGTATCTTGCAAAACTTCGTCAAGCGCGCTTGCCAGTTTCCTGGTCCGTTGCTTCACTTCCGGCGACGGCGTCTCCACTCCCCGCTTCAGCAGATGATATTCATCCGCAATATTCAGCGCCGCAAGCACCGCCAGCCGCACTGAGTCGACGGTTGCAGTCTGCTCGGATACCGCGCGCATCTTGGCGTCCACGTACTCGGCAAGCTTCAGGATGTAGTTCGCGTCAGAGCCCCGCAGGTTGTACACCTGGTCGAAGATTTCGACACGGACACTGTTACTGCCGCTGACGGCATTTGCAGCCGGGACGTCTTTGGCTGCAACAGGTTTCGTCAACGCATCCTTGGTCGGAGGTTCTTTGCTTGCAGTGGCCATGTCACTCCTCGCCAGATTACTTCCCTGCCAGACGACGCCTGGGTGGATATTTGCCACCTTCTCTTAGTTGCCAATATCGTTCAGCTTGCCGCCTGCTCATGCGTCAGGCTTTCCATCTGACTCAACATTTTTTCGACCCGGGTTCGTATGTCTTCGCGATCCTTGCGCAACTGCACCAGTTCGCGGCGCATGGTCTCGTTTTGTTCCTCGCGCTCCTCGAGTTGCTCCCGCAGCCGCTTTACGTCGCGCTCGGCCGTAGCCCGGGCTTCCTTGGCGGCCTTGTACAACTCAATGGTGCGATAAATTTTGTCTTCCAGCGCCTGAAAATCTTCAGGCGGAACCTGCGCAGATACCTCTTCCACGGTTTTTACGGACATGAGCACCACTCGCTTTCGGGGAATATTTCAGCGTTGAGGCGAAGTATAGCGCAGTTTGCTGTGGAAGGGCCGCTACTTTTGCCGCACCCCGTACAACCGTGTAGACACGCAGCTAGCCGAGTCTTCATCGGAGGCCGGAGACGGGGCAAGCCCCGTCTCTACAGAAGTGTTCGCAGCTTTTCCAGCCGTCGCGCCGCCTCATCCAGTGTCTCAGGCTTCTTGCAGAAGGCGAAACGTACCTGTTGGGATCCGTCTTTCGGATGCTTGTAAAAACTTGATCCGGGCACGCATGCGATGCCGATGTCCTTCACCAGGTAAGCCGCGAACTCCACGTCGCTGGCGAACCCGAAGGCGCTGATCTCGGTCATCACGTAGTACGCCCCACGTGGACGGTAACACCGGAAACCGGCTTTCTCGAGCGCTGGGATCAAATGATCGCGCCGAGTGCGGTACCGATCGGCCAGTTCGCGGTAGTAACTGGCCGGCAGGCTTAGCGCCGCTGCTCCCGCCTCCTGCAAAGGCGCTGGCGCGCCCACGGTCAAGAAATCATGCACCTTGCGGATCGCGTTCGTGAGCGCCGGAGGTGCGACCGCCCAGCCAACACGCCATCCCGTGACGCTGTAGCTTTTTGACAGCCCGTTGATAGTGATCGTACGCTCGCGCATCCCGTCAAGCCGCGCGAGAGAAATATGCTCCGATCCATCGTAAAGAATGTGCTCGTAGATTTCGTCAGTGATGGCGAGCACGTTGTATTCAACGCACAGGTCGCGAATCAGTTCCAGTTCTTTCCGGCTGAACACCTTGCCGGTAGGGTTGTTTGGCGTGTTAACGATGATTGCTTTGGTCTGGTGTTGCGCGGTCTTGTGTTGAAACGCCTCGCGCAATTCCTGTTCGTCGAACGTCCATTCGCCTCCCCGCGCGCCGTGGGAGGGCTGCGGCGGACGCAAGCTGACGAAGCGCGGCTTGGCTCCGCTGAGAATCGTGTCCGGCCCATAGTTTTCGTAGTAGGGCTCGAAGACCACTACCTCGTCGCCCTTATTGCAAACCGCGAGCAGCGTCGCGATCATCGCCTCGGTCGAGCCGCAGCATACAACAATTTCTTTTTCCGGATCGACCTCGATCCCCTGCCACTCCTGCATCTGCCGGGCAATCGCTGCCCGCAGGGTCTTCGCGCCCCAGGTGATCGCGTACTGATTGACGTCGGCAGCGATGGCTTCCTGCGCGGCGCGCTTGATTTCAGCGGGTGCGGCGAAATCGGGGAAGCCCTGCGCCAGATTGACGGCGTCATATTGCATCGCCTGACGAGTCATCTCGCGGATCACCGACTCGGTAAAATGCTCAACCTTGTCGGAGAGGAAGTGCTTGGGATGGGCGGAAACTGGGGTCATGCAGAGTTAGGCTAGCACAAGGTTGACGGCGGATCGTGTCTGTTCCGGCTTCGCTGGTTCGCCTACGCCCTCTGCACCCCGCCCAACCCTTCCAGTGCCTCTGCAATCTGTCCAGCCCACTGCGCCACTTCGTCGTCTCGCAGCGTGCGTTCGCTCGACTGAAACATGGCCCGCATCAGAATCGAGTACTTGGCCGCGCCAACTTTTTCGCCGCGGAAAATTTCTACCGGGGCGAAGCTGCGCAGCTCGGCGACGCCTAAGCCGGTAACGCTCTGATGAATTTTTTCGAACTCTACGGCATCGCTAAAC
>DATFVD010000512.1:0-3173 GCA_035260505.1 Terriglobales bacterium | reverse complement strand
AAGCTTGGTCGATGCGTTCCAACCAAATGCCAAACCTCCGATAGCAACCAGGCCCAACACAACAATGGCGGGAAGCTGCCAGGAAGGCGCACTCTTCGTTTCTGTATATTCGTCGGCCATGACTAGGTCTTTCTCCTCTTCTGGGTAAGCCGCTCTGCGGCTGTCACCCCACTACAAACGCCACTGCGGAGCGTGTTCGCAGTTTCGAGAAGTGCACGCCGAGAGCCAAACCTGTACTTAGGGGCAGTGCCTGAGGCGTTGTGGTAACTCCATGAAAAATAAGCGGGTAGCCGAAGAGAGAGCGAAGAGTTACGAGAGTTGGCAAAGTACTAGTCCGGGCAATCTTTACGCGGAAATTAAAGTTACCCTGAAATTTTGGGAGGAGCACTTTTGGGCCAAGCGCCGGGCTATGCAGGAAGGTTCGCTCCGATCCCCTTGAGTTCCGCGCGGAGCTGCGCAGGGTTTTGGTAGTGGATGCCAAGCAGGCCGAGGCTGCGGGCGGCGTTCACGTAGGCTTCGACGTCGTCGACGAAAACCGAAGACTCCGCCTTGGCGCGGAGCGACTTCAGGGCGTCGCGGAAAATGAGCGGCGAGGGTTTGCTGGCGCCAACTGCGCAGGAGTAGGTGCGGGTCGATTTCGGAAAGAATCGGAAAAAATCGAAGGTCGCTTCGAGATGGGCGACGTGAATCGGATCCGTGTTGGACAAGAGTCCGAGGCGAAAATTTTTGCGGAGAGATTCGAACAAGGAATTGTCTTGAATTGGCTGAGGATCGAGCGCGCGGTTCCAGGCTTCGGTAAACTGTTCGAAAGATAGCGAGCCGCCGAGCCGCTTCGCAAGATGCAAGTGCCAGTCGCGGGGCGAAATTCGGCCTTCCTGCCAATCCTGAAAACGTGGATCTTTTTCAATGGCCGTCCAGATTTCCTGCGGTGAAAGGGAAATACCCTGTGCGAGGCCTTGCATCGCGCGAGAAACGTCTACGCGGACAAGGACGCGCCCTATGTCGAAAATGATGGTCTGGACCTGCGGATGCGCCCCGGCCATCTGTCAGTGGCCCTCAGAGCCGCGAGCGCGAATTAGCCCGATTACGGGCGGAAGAATCGAAAGCAGGATAATCGTGCCGATGACGAGATGGAGATACTTGCCGATGTTCGGAACCCGCGAACCCAACAGATAGCCGCCCAGGACCATGCTGCTCACCCAAAAAATGCCGCCGCAGATGTCGAAAAGCAGATATCTCGAATAGGGCATTTTTGCAGCGCCGGCCACGGGCGGACAAAAGGTGCGGACAATCGGAACAAAGCGGGCAAGGATCACAGCCCTGCCGCCATACTTCGCATAAAAATCATGTGCGCGCTGCAGGTGGCTGCGGCGGAAGAGAAACGAGTCTTCCCGCTTGTATAGGGCGGGGCCGGCGCTGCGCCCAATCCAGTAGCCCAGCTGATCGCCAATGATGGCGCAAAGCATTCCTGGTACGAGTAGCCAGTGGAGCGGAACTACCTGCTGGCCAGCAAATATGCCTGCCGTGACGAGCAGGGAATCGCCTGGAAGAAAGAAACCTACAAAGAGACCAGTTTCGACAAAGAGGATGCCCGAAACGATGGCACAGAATGTCGTCGGTCCAACCCATTGAATGAGTTGTTTCAGGCCTTCAGAAGTGTACAGAGAACGTAAGAAATGAAGGATGGAATCCAAAGAGAGTTAGCCGCATCCAGCACAATCAAAACGAGGCGGCTATGTTCTCCGCCCGGGAGCGAACCCACATCGCGCCGCTCCTGGTAATACGGTAACAAAAAACTGCCAAATCCTCGCCGCATTCGTGCCAGAGAAGTACGAGGGCGTTCACAGCGGCGAACCACCAGGCGCGCCCGATCATCGGTGTGCCTCGGAAAGCCAAAGATGGGAGCGCGCCTCGGCGAGGAGCAAATCCTCGGGTTCGGGCGTGCGATCGAGTAACTTTTTAATGCGCGGGAGCGCCCTGGTCGCGGCCAGAGCGCCTGCTTCAATGGCATCGCTGGCGCGTTCGAAATCGTCCCACGCAAGATGCTGCACATCCGGCCGCAAAACCAAGTCAGCGTGGCGTTCCCAGGATTCAAGCTGATGCTTCTGTGCTGCGCACACCGCTCGGGCTACAACCTGAAAGATGTTCTTGGGAGCGCCGCGACGGCCGTCCTGAATTCCAACCGAAACTCCGAGGACACGGTCTGCGCCAATCTGGCGCGCGGCGACCGTGGGCACCTGGGCAACGAGGCCTCCATCAGCCAGGCAGCGAGTGCCGATCTCGACAGGTTCAAAGAGGCCGGGGAAAGCGCAGCTGGCGCGAATCGCATCGACCAGCGGGCCTTGCGTAAAAACGACGGGATCGAATGTCGCCAGATCGGTGGCCACGACGGCCATGGGAATGCGCAATTGCTCAAAGGTGCGTGCCGCGAAGACGCGGTCCATTAAATCGGACAAGCGATGATTGCTGGCGAGGCCGAGGCGCGAAACCCGCCAGCGCGCGATATCGCGAAACTTGATATCGCGGCAAGTCGCCAGGATTTTAGCGAGAGGAGCGCCGCTCGCGTACGCCGCGCCCAGGATGCTGCCCACGCTTGTGCCCGCGATATGCGAAATCGGAATGTGATTCTGTTCAAGGACTTGCAAGACGCCAAGGTGCGCGAAGCCGCGCGAAAAACCGCCGCCGAGCGCGACGCCGATGCCCGGACGAGACTCTCCGGCAGAACACGCCGGACTGTTGCCGCGGATTGGGGACTCTGAATTCACGATAGCGAGGATGCGGCAGGCCAATGTTTGGGCCAATGGGAGGAGCGTCCTGAAATAGAGGTACAGAAGTACTGCAAGCGAAACGGGGCTGAAAAACATGCCCAAACGCGAAACAGTACCTTTCTCCTAGTCCGGTACCCTCTGTGTACCATTGTCGGAAAGTAGCGTCGCACGCGATCCTCTTCCCGTCGGCAGTACACCTCTTAGGGAGAGTAAATGGACATCGCATACCAGCCTTGGATCGGCCAGGCAGTGGTGCTGCAAGTGGCTCTGGGCGACATCAAAGTGCCGCTACGTGGGCGAGTTATGAAGGACGGCGGCGAGACGGTCCGTATGCGAATCGGAGATG
The DNA here is from genome assembly GCA_035260505.1 of Terriglobales bacterium. Lineage (GTDB taxonomy): Bacteria > Acidobacteriota > Terriglobia > Terriglobales > Acidobacteriaceae > Acidiflorens. Next base: position 59 of record DATFVD010000512.1, on the reverse strand, counting down.
GCTGGGACGTCGACATTTATAAAGCGATGATCTTGGCGGTGGAAGAAGACGCGATGGCA
>DATFVD010000511.1:0-4704 GCA_035260505.1 Terriglobales bacterium | reverse complement strand
TCCCAATGTGATTTACACGACCGCCGAAAGCGTCTTCAAGACAACCGACGAAGGCAAGAGCTGGACGGCGATCAGTCCCGATCTGACGCGCAACGATAAGAGCAAGCAGGTTTCTTCCGGTGGCCCGCTGACCAAGGACAACACCTCGGTCGAGTATTACGACACGGTGTTTACGCTCGCGGAGTCACCCGTGCAGAAAGACCTGTTGTGGGCGGGAACCGATGATGGCTTGATTCACATTTCGCGCGATGGCGGCAAGAACTGGACCAACGTAACGCCGAAGGGAATTCCAGAGTGGAGCCTGGTAAGCCTGATTGAGGCTTCGCCACATGAGGCAGGCACTGCATTTGCGGCGATCGACACGCATAAGCTTGACGATCTGAGGCCTTATATTTTCAAGACGACCGATTTCGGCAAGACGTGGGCGAAGATTACGAATGGCATTCCGGATGGCGCGTATACGCACGCCGTGCGCGAAGATCCGGTGCGGAAAAACTTGTTATATGCGGGCACGGAGACCGGGATGTATGTTTCGTTCGATGGCGGAACGAACTGGCAATCGCTGCAACTGAATTTGCCTAACACTCCCATCCATGACCTGGTCGTGAAGAATGACGATCTGGTGGCGGCGACGCATGGGCGCTCGTTCTGGATTCTGGACGACCTCACGCCACTGCGGACATCGAATGCTAACGTGTCTGCGAAAGCATCGACCGAAGCCATGCTTTATCAGCCCCGACTGACCTATCGCATGCGCTGGCCTGATTTCTTCGAGCGGCGGCAGCCGGTGGGCGATAATCCGCCGAGCGGCGCGATTATTTATTACCACTTTTCAACCGCGCCGAAGGGCGTGGTAGCGCTCGAATTTCTGGACGCGTCGGGGAAGGTTGTGAGGCGCTACTCCAACGAAGAGAAGAAGGAAGCGGATACACCGCCAGAGTGGCCTGATCTGACACCCCCTGATGAGAAGATTCCGGCCGATATAGGCGTGAACCGCTTCTCCTGGGATTTGCGTTTGCAAGGGCCAACTCCGCTGGCGGGAGAACCCAGCGCGGAATTCCGCAATCGTGGGCCGATGGTACCGCCCGGCGCTTATCAGGTGCGGCTCACGGCGGAAGGGAAGTCATACACGGCGCCGCTGGAGTTGAAAGCGGATCCGCGGATTAAGGTGTCAAACGACGACCTGCGGAAGCAGAGTGAGTTGGGACGCAAGATTGTGGCGCAGGTATCCCAGATTCACGAGGCAGTGGGAACGATCCGCGAAGTGCGTGCGCAGACTCGCGGGATGGCGCGGCGTTTCGGTGACGACGCGCGTTACGCATCGCTCGTTTCGGCGACCAAGGATTTCGACAAGAAGAGCCTCGACGTGGAGTCGCAGTTACTTCAGGTGAATTCCAAGAGTTCGGAGTCGAACCTGAACTATCCGGTGCTGATTGATGAGCGGGCACACTCGCTGCTGTTCAGCGTGGAGTCGGCCGATGCAGCGCCCACCAAACAGCAGTATGAGGTCTTCGACGATCTGGAAAAACAGGCACAACCGCTGCTGGCTCAGTACCACGAACTGATGTCGAAGGACTTGCCGGCGTTGAATGAGATGGTGAACAAGCAGAACATCCCGGCGCTATACGTGCCGGCGGGAAAGTAGAAAGAGCTGCTCGCAAGTCGTTTAGCGAAGCATGGCCTCGTGCGGGTGCTCACGCTAGAGGCGGGGCTGAGCCCCGTCACCACACGATCTTTGCCTTCCTAGCGACTACTTCTTAATCACGCCGCAGGCGATGCGGTCGCCGGCATTGCCCGCGGGGTCGGTCTTTTGATCGTCGGCCTGGGCGTGTACTACGAGCGCTGTGCCGCCGTTGCTGAACAGCGAATGGCTGTCTTTGCCGACGGTGACGTCTTTACTCTCAGCTTTGAAATGTGCTTTGCCGTCCGCGCCGACGGTGAAGTTCGGATTGTCGCCATTGTGGTGGCCTTCGGGATTCTCCAATCCATGCTTCTTGCCATCGGGATTGAAATGGGGTCCGGCGGACTTGAAGTCCGGGGCGTCGCACTTCGCGTTCTGATGAAAGTGGATGGCATGTACGCCTGGAGGTAAATTCTCGAGATTGAGCTCCATTCCGATTCCGGGGCCGGATTTCCATAGAGTCGCGGTACCCACATCCTTGCCTTGGGCGTCCTTAAGGTGAACCACAGTCTTGGCCGAACTGGCGGAGGCGAGTGCGACCACAAGCAGTGCGAGCGAGAACAAGTAAGTGGTTTTCATGGGTGGATTATAGCGAAATCCGGAGCCGCTCGCTCCAGACTTGGGATTGTGTCTCGTGCCATAAATTCACCCGCCCTGGCGCCCTCGGTGATGAACTGAGCCCTGCCTTGGTCTGGCGCAGAATGCGGAGCAATGTGACAATAGATACATGCAAAGATCTCTCACTATGGCCTTACTATTGGCCGCCGGGATGATGCTGGTCGGGGATGGCTATGCCCAGCAGACTCCAGCAGCAAGCACTCCGGCGGCAACGACTCCATCGGCTCCGGCAGCCACAACTCCGAAAGCAGCTCCCACCGCGAAGCCTCCGGTGAAGAAAGCGGCTCCGGCAGCGAAAGGCGCGGCGGCTCCTGCGCTTACGACGCGAAAACAAAAGTTCAGCTACGCACTGGGAATGAATATCGGGTCAGGACTTGGGGCCAATCTGAAAAAGCAATCTGTGGATGTGGACTTTACTCTCGTATCCCAGGGATTGAAAGACGCGATGTCCGGGAGCAAAACGCGTCTGACGCAAGAGGAAGCGCAGTCCGTCCTCACCGAGGTTGAGACCGAGGTTCGCAAAAAGCAGCAGGAGAATGCGCAGCTGGCCGGTGCTGCGAACAAGACCGAAGGCGCAACATTCCTGGCCGCCAACAAAAGCAAAGATGGTGTCGTCACATTACCCAGCGGTTTGCAATACAAGATCCTGAAGGCGGGCACCGGACCGAAGCCCACGGCGAGCGACTCGGTCAAATGTAACTATCGGGGTACGCTTATCAATGGCAAGGAATTTGACAGCTCCTACAAGCGCGGGCAACCGGCGACGTTTGCAGTCGGTCAGGTTATCAAAGCGTGGACGGAAGCATTGGAGCTCATGCCCGTGGGATCGAAGTGGCAGCTCTTCGTCCCTTCGGATCTCGCCTATGGTGAGCGGGGCGCTGGCGCCGAAATTGGCCCTAACGCAACTCTGATCTTCGAGGTTGAACTGCTGTCAATTGAGGATAAGGCGAAGGACGACAAGACCAAAGGCGACAAGCCGAAAGACGACAAGAGCGAAGAAAAGAAATAATGGAATCCTTGACCGGTGGAGGGACGGGCGTCCGCGCCCGTCTCTCGCTCCAGAGATCTGCCCTGCGAAAATCAGCACTCTAGCTACCCGGATACATTACGTGGACCTAAGTTCCGAGTCTCGGCCACTCAGCCGAATACTGCAATCGAGGCAAGAGCCTGCGACTGATTGGCTCAAGGTGCTGAACGCCGAGGTCATCACCTGCACACGCTGTCCGCGTCTGGTCGCATATCGCGAGCAGATTGCCCGCGAGAAGCGTCGCGCTTACCGCGACTGCGATTACTGGGGCAAGCCCGTTCCCGGCTTCGGCGATCCCCATGCTCGCATCCTGGTGCTCGGACTGGCTCCCGGGGCCCACGGCTCCAATCGCACCGGGCGCCCGTTCACCGGAGACGCCTCCGGCAACTTCATGTACCCGGTCCTCCACGAAACCGGGTTCGCTAGTCAGCCGACGGCGACCGATCCTGACGACGGGCTTGTTCTTCACGATCTTTATATAACCGCCGCCGCCCGCTGTGCGCCGCCCGGCAACAAGCCTCTGCCCGCCGAACTGGCCAACTGCGCTCCGTTTCTGGAGCGCGAACTCGAAGGGCTGAAATATCTGCGCGTTATCGTTGCTTTGGGGAGAATCGGGTTCGAGGCCTATCTCAATTACCTGAAGCGAAGAAAAGTGATCGCCGGTAAACGGGAGTATGAATTCCGCCACGGAGCTGAATACGCCTTGCCCCATGGGCGCGTCCTCTTAGCTTCCTATCATCCCTCCAACCAGAACACCCAGACGGGCAAGCTAAGCACAGAGATGTTCCAAAGTATTTTCAAGCGAGCGCGCGAACTGGCCGATGAATCAACGGGGCGGATCTCGTTGTGACGGGCACCTCTGGGCCGGCATGGGGGACACGTCGCTCCGGGATGCGCCGCCCTTTGTTTCATTGAGGCATTGAATCATTGAATCAATAACCACACAGCGTGTTCAAAATCCTAAAAACACTGGTTCCGGCTCCAGCTGAATCCCCCACGCTTCCTGCACGCCGTGCTGAATTTCATCTTTCAGGCCGACAATGTCACTCGCCTTCGCGTCTCCGCGGTTGATCAGCGCCAGCGCATGTTTGCGCGAAATCCCGACCGCTCCCAGCGCGTAGCCCTTGGAGAATCCCGAGTGCTCCACCAGCCAGGCTGCGGAAACTTTGCGCTGCGCATCGAGAGCGGGGTAGCTGGGAATCTCGAGCGCTCTCGATGCGGCGCGTTCGGCCAGGTCTTTGAACTGCTCTTCGCCAAGCACGGGATTCTTGAAGAACGATCCGGCGCTGCGGCAATCGTCGTCTCCGGGGACAATCAGCATACCCTTACTCCGCCGTATTTCGCGCACCGCCTCGCGGGTTTCGCCGAGCGATGGCGG
>DATFVD010000510.1:0-7758 GCA_035260505.1 Terriglobales bacterium | reverse complement strand
ATCTGGCGCATTGGCGAAGCGCTGGTACGACTGCTGGCTCCGATCATGAGTTTCACCTGCGAAGAAGTCTGGCAATATTTGCCCTCGGGTGCAGGAAGACTCGAGAGCGTTCACCTGACGACGTTCCCGGAGGCGGAAGACTTGCTGGGCGCGGACGACGCTGCCATCGCGGCTGATCCGAAAAAAGCAGACGACTGGAAGACGGTGCGGGCTGTCCGGGAAACCGTGCTGAAGGCACTGGAAGAGGCGCGCAACCAGAAACTGATCGGAGGCAACTTGCAGGCGCAGGTTACTTTGACCGCGGTTGATCCGGTGTTCTCCGTGCTGGAGCGCTTCAAGAACGATCTGCGCTACTTCTTTATCGTCTCCGCGGTCGAATTGAAAAAGGGCGCGGGAAACGGTGACTCGCCGGTTGTGGTGCAGGTAAGCAAAGCTCCGGGAGAGAAGTGCGAGCGCTGCTGGAATTTCTCGACTCATATCGGCGAGGATAAGAACTATCCGACGGTGTGCGAGCGCTGCAGCCCAGTGCTCAAGGATCTTGTCGCCGAGATTGAGGGGGCGTGACCGCGCCTTCGGCAAAAGCGATAAGCTATAGGCAAGAGCCCGCGACAGTCGGAGAGCTGAACGCGAGCCTCACCTTTCATGAATTGTCGAAGGATGACGAGCGGGCATACGTTCAATGCAACAAGAGAAGTTTTCACTCATGCGCAAATATCATTTCCTGATCGCGTTGTTCGTCATCGCTCTCGATCGCGCCACCAAGTGGACGATCGCCCACCGTCTTTCCTTGCACGACAGCATTCCGGTGATCCCTGGATTCTTCCGCATCATCCACGCTGAAAATCCGGGTGCCGCGTTTGGTATTTTTGCGGATTCCCCTTCGGAATGGAAAGTCGGCTTTCTGATCTTTTTTTCTATAATCGCGCTGCTGATCGTCTCCGCGCTGCTCTGGAAAAACAGTCACAGCCTGACCTCGACTGGCATCGGGCTGTCGTTGATTCTCGGTGGCGCGATCGGTAATTTGTGGGATCGCCTGGTCAGCCGTCACGTTGTGGATTTTTTGCTCTTCTATATAGGTCCACACCAGTGGCCAGCCTTCAACGTGGCCGACAGCGCGATTGTGGTGGGAGCGGGGCTGCTGGTGTTTGAGATTGTGTTTACCAAGTCGCCGAGCCATCAGTCGGCGTAATTCCGGCTCGACTTACTTTTTTGCGGCTGCTTCGAGTTGGCGCAACGCCGCCATGGTGGCTGCAGAGGGGTCTTTGCGGTTGCTGTTCTTTGGCCGTCGTTTGGTCTTGCTGGTGTAATGAGTTTGAGCCATCTCTCTCCTGCTTTGTCGGCGGTTGGGGACGCCTGCCCTGATTTGTGCGAGAAAAATGACCCGGATCGCAATCGCTGTCAAATGTCTGGCTTACCTATCATAGTACAGGACAGGCGCGCCTTAGTTCTCCTCGATCATCGGCAAACAGCAGCTCCTTCGGTTCGCGAAGGATGACAAATTCATATTTACGTTCGTGATGAATGATGTCCCGGCAAACCCGCTACGGCGTCCCGTAGAGCTGGCGGTAAACATTCGCATTCCGCAGGATCGCCTGTACGTATTCGCGGGTTTCGGTAAAAGGGATGGACTCGACGAACTCCTGCGGATCGCGGTAGTGGCCCTGTCCCAGCCAGTCTCCCACGCGGTCGGTGCCGGCATTGTAGGCGGCCAGCGCGTACTCGAACTGTCCGTTGTACTTGTCGACCATCTCTTTGAAGTACCGCGTGCCGAGCTGGAGATTTACGGCCGGCGTGAAGAGTTGAGAAGCGCTGTATTTCTTGAGCTTGACTTGTTTCGCGACGTTCTTCCCCGTATTCGGCAGAAGCTGCATCAGGCCCACGGCGTTCGCGCGGGAGAGGGCCAGCGCATTGAATTCGGACTCCTGCCGGATGAGCGATGCGACCAGATAGGGATCAAGCCCGTTGAGCATTGAATATTTACGCAGGTCCGGCCAGTAGGCTTTGGGGAAAAGCGCTTCCCAGTACGGACGCGGCAGGTCGGGAATATCGACGGCGAAATAGTTGGGCATCGCTCGCTTCATGATCTCGATGCCGCGATCGTAGCGGCCGCCATCCTGATAAACGCGCGCCATCTCGGGAGGCGCCCAGGTTCCGCCCTCCTGGCTCGCTGCGGCCTGCAATTCGCGCACCGCCATCTCGGCAAGCGCGCCGTTCGAGAGCAGACGCGCCCGCTCCACGCGCAGGTTGTCGTCGGGCGGTTCAACTGCGGTAATTTTTCCCGCGGTTGGTAGCGGAGAAACGTGGTCGAGAAGAGCATAGTTCGGCGTCTCCGGCTGCGGTGAGCCATTTGTTGGGGACGATCCCCCACCCGCGCCTGGCAAGACTTTCAAGCGCCGCCGGCTAAGCTCCGCGTAATAGTAATTGTGAAAGCGGTCAGAGAGTTTCTGATAAAACGCGCGCGCCATTGCCGGATTGCCATCTTCTTCTGCAAGCCGCGCGCGCCAGTACAGCGCAGCGGGGATTTCCGCGGAACCGGGGTAGAGCTCGACTTGCTCTTCAAAACCTTTCCTTGCGTCATCGGTCCGGCCCTGCCGGAAGGTCAGCCACGCGGCCTTCCAGTGCGCAGAGGATGCGTGCCCGCCTTTCGGGAAGCGCTGTTGCAACTCGCGGAAGTAGTCGATCGCACGATCGTAATCGTGCTTCAGCAGGTACATGTTTCCGGCCGAAAGCAGGGCTTGTTCGAGCCACGGGCTCGCCGGTCCAAACTGACGGAGCTCGTTGAGCGTTCGCTGCACGCCTTCTTCATCGCTCGTGGATCGCGCGGTCTCATTTAACAGGTAGAGACGCTCGGCTTCGGCATCGCCGGTCTGCACTCCCATGGAAAGCAGCAGTTGGCGGGAATCATGGCTACGGTCATTCTTTTCGAGTGCACTGGCCAGTGCTAGTTGCAGGTTCGGACGCTCGGCCGGGCTAGCTTCGCCGACGAGATCGTGGTAATCGTGAGCCGCGTCCGCATAGTGCCGGGCCTTGAACAACAGATCGGCGCGAGTGCGGCGCTCGGTGACAGAGCCGGAGACTGTAAGCTTGCGCAATTCTGTTCCCGCCACCTCCGCTTCGAAACTGGTGGGAAGGTTGAAGTAAACGTTGCGGAAAGCGCTCACAGCCTTCTGACTATCGCCCGCGGCTTCGTAGGCGCGGCCAACGGCGAGTTCCACATCGGCGCGCACCGGCGCCCGATCTTTTTCGAGCAGAGCCACTGCCTCCTGCGGCCGGCCTTCTTCGAGCAGCGCAGTCGCATAGACCAGGTGGGCATCGCGGATCAGAAGTGAATCAGGAAAGCTCTGGCTGAAATCCGCGAGCGTCGAAAGCGACTCGGCATTGTGCGCCGTTTTCAGATAGGCGTCGCCGAGATAGTAGGCAACGTAGTCTCCGAGCTCGCTGGCGCCGGCCTTCGCCCGGTTGAACGGGTCAATGGCTTTGGCATAATCGTGATCGAGCGTGCGCGCATAGCCGAGTACCAGCCAGGCCAGCGCGCCGGCGTCTTCTTTGGGGTGGCGACGCGCAAAGGCTTCAACCCCGGCATAGGCGATGGGAGTGCGGTCCTGCAACAACTGCTGCGCCATGGGTCGAAGACTGGCGGAGGCAACAAAGGCTTGCCGCACCCGGCGCACGCGCGGAGAGAGGGGTTTACGCTTCTTCCTGGAGCTGGGGGAAGGGGAAGCGGATGTCTTTCTTTTAGCAGGCGGGCGTTTAGCCGGTGGCGCACTTTTTGCCGGTGCGCTTTTAACGGGGGCGCTCTTAGCTGGAGCGCTCTTAGGTGAAGAAGATAAGTTGGACTGGGCAGCTGCTGGCGGCAAAAAGCCGAGGCAGGGCAGGAAGAAAGTTCCAGCGAAAACCACGACTGCGAAACGACGCACTCAAACCCTACCTAGTATCGGAAGTTCGCACCCATGATGGAAGGATCGTCTTCGGCGAGACTTCGTATGATCTCATTCTGAAGGTAATTGCCAGATGCTGCAACCGTCTTCCCGTACCGTTTCTGGTACGTCGAACGGCTCTTCTCGATCGTTTCTTTCAGGCGGTCGTAGAGATCTTTGTGTTTCCGGCCTTCCGCGACCTTTGCCTGATTATAGAGCTTGATCTCATCAATCAGAAGGCGCGCAAAACGCTGGGCCTTGCGGTGAACGTCCTGATCCTCGGGCGAGAAAGAAGAAGGGGCCGGCGTTTCGACGGCTGGCTTGGTTTCCGCATCGCTGATCGGCAACGGCTCGGCCAGCGCAGGGTCCATATCAACCACAGCGGACGGAACATCGGCGATGGCGTTGGGTGCCATTGTCGGAACTGGAACTGGAATTGGAGCCGCAAACGCGGCACTAGCGACTGGCGACGAGTGTGTGCCTGCAGACGCCGACGCTGCCATACCGTGGCCAGAAGCATGCGAGGCAAAGGGATCATTGTAAGCGGGCACCGCGTGGGCCGCCGCTTGGTGCGCCGGCGCCTCGGCCGCCGCGACACTGTGACTGTCCCCATGATGGCTGTCTGTTTGCGCAGCGGACGGTTCCTTCTGCGTCTGCTTGCGCAGCGAGTTGACCTCAAGCCATGCGCTGGTCGAAAGCACCAGCAGTTCCAGCGAGCCGGGGTCGAGCGAACCGCTCGCTGCATCGGTTCCACCGTCGGCATAGACCAGAGCCGCAACTTTGTCTTTCAAAATCAAGGGAAGAATCCGGGCCTCTCCGTTTGCGGGCGTTCCAAATTCCTTCAGGAAACGCGAGTCGAGGTCGGCAACCGGCGCACTCGCCACCACACGATCACGAATCGCATGAGCAACGGCTGCGGCGTTTTCATCGAGACCGAAATCTTTCACCGCATCACTATTAGCGAAGCCGCGTGCCTGCCATCCGGTGGCATGGTTGCCCTTCACGACAAAGAGCGCGACGCGAGCCGCATAGCGAGCGCTGGTATCGAGCAGCGCGCGCAGGATTTCCCGCTGTGAGGTGCCGAGCTGGATTTCGGCAACGGCGCGCGCCAGATCCGCCGGACGGGACGCCGAAGCCACTTCATCAGAGTGGGTAGTTGGTTCGTCCAGCCCTGGCGCGGCCGCAATCTCTTCCATCACCCGGCGGACGATTTCGGTGCGCAGTTGGGCGGCATGGCTGTCCAGAACCTGGCCAACCACCCGCTCCACAATTGGTTCAATCCAGCCGCGCTCCTTCATTCGTACTCCGGGCATTCGAATTCCGTGGTGAAGCTCTTTCGGGGGGTGAAGGGAGCAAACCCTTCTAACCTCTGATTATAGGGCCAGCTCGCAGGCATTCCAGGGACACCTTGGTATCGGCCCTTTTGGTGCCTAAATCCGTCGGTCGCCAGCCGGGGAAGACTCGTCTGGTAAACCTCCGCCAAAACAGCACACCGAAAACCGTTGCCACGAAGTACAATAGCACTGGGGCGTCAGTCACGCTTTCGGAAAAATCTGCATCAAGTCACGAATGAGTACCATCCAACCCAATATAGAGCAACCGGTCAGCGAAGAAATGCAGCTGGTCCGGCGTGCCAAGCGCGGCGACGATCAAGCGTTTGAAGAATTAGTGCGGCGTTATGATCGCAACGTTTTTCGGATCGCGCAACACATTACGCAGAATCGCGAGGACGCGGAAGATGTGGTACAAGAGGCGTTCCTCAAGGCGTATGGGAACCTGGCGAAGTTCCAGGAGCAGTCCAAGTTTTATACCTGGCTGGTGCGGATTGCGGTAAACGAAGCACTGATGAAGTTGCGCCGGAGGAAACCTGAACGCACGGTTTCTCTGGACGAAGAAGTAAAAACTGAGGATGACTCGCTTCCCCGTGAGGTTGCGGATTGGAGTCCCAATCCGGAGCAGATGTACAACCAGGCGGAGTTACGGGACATTCTGACTCGCACGATTCAAGGGTTGCCGTCGGGTTTTAGAACGGTGTTTGTGCTCCGCGATGTTGAAGGTCTCTCGACCGAAGAGACCGCCGAGGCGCTGGAGTTGAGCATTCCGGCGGTGAAGTCGCGGTTGCTGCGAGCGCGCTTGCAATTGCGTGAGCGGTTGAGCCGCTTCTTTCAGAAAAAGGCGAGTGGAGATATCGACCAGTGAAGTGTTCAGAGTTTTTAAACGAGCTAACCAACTATCTCGATGGCGTGCTCGACGCCCGGACCAAGTCCGAACTCGACGACCATCTGGCGTGGTGCCACAACTGCTACGTCGTCTGCGATACCACTCGCAAGACCATCGAAATCTACCGCGACTCAGAGCTCTATGAGCTACCCGATGATCTGCGCACGCGGCTGCGGTCCGCGATCATGACCAAGTGTTCCGAGCACAAGAAATCCGGCCCATCGAGCACCTGAGCGACAGGGCCGTCGTTTCCCTCCTCTTAATTATCTGGAATTCCTCTCGGTTGTCCTTCTCACTCTCATTGGAGAAGCTCGTGGAAGATCAGTTCGTGTAGACCCGCACGTAGTCGACTAGCATTGCAGATGGAAACGGCGTGGATCCGTCGGGTGGCCCGGGCCAATCCCCGCCAATAGCCAGATTCAAAATAATGAAATTGTTCTGCCCGGCATCGAATGGCCAAACCGCGCCATTGATGCCTTGAAGGCTCCCGGTCGTATAGGTGACATAAGGCTGGGTAGAGTCGTCGACGTAGAATGCCACGGTGCCGTTTGCCCAGATCATGCCGTAGGTATGCCACCCGGCGGCGGTCTGCCCGGTGGGAAAGTGGTACAGGGTACCCAGTCCCAATGAGCCTGTGAAGCCCGTCCCGTGAATGGCGCCCGAATTCCAATCCGGCGTGCCTGGCGCGTTGACGCGCTCAAGCACGTCCTGTTCGCCGCAAGCCGGCCAGGGAACGGTGGTAATGTTATTGCCCAGCAGCCATGCCGCTGGCCAAAAACCCTGCGCCTCCGGTACCTGGGCACGCACCTCGAACCGTCCGTACTGAAAGCTGAACAGGCCTTGACTCTTTAACCGCGCTGATGTGTACACCCCAGCTGAGGGTTGCTGTGCCTCGATATGCAGATAGCCGTCTGTGCCCACATATGCGCTGGGATTCGCCGTGTTGCACGGATCGGCGGACGAACCCCATGCGCAGTAGGTCTCCAGTTCATTGTTGCCAAAGCCGCTGTTGCCAGTGTCATAGGTCCAGAAGTTGGGGTCGGGTTGCGCAATGGCGCCGGTGGAGTTAGTGAACTCGTCGCTCCAGACCAGTGTCCCCGACGGGATGTTGGGCGTAAAGCTCTTGCTGGTTACAGTGCTGTCTGCCATGCCTGCAGCGGTGGCAATCGCCTTGAGCGTGAGGTTCGACGCGACCAGGAAGGGCGCCTGGTACCGCTGAGATGACGCGCTGGGTATGCTCCCATCGACGGTGTAGTAGATGGTTGCCCCGGACGTCGCCGAGGCCATGCTCACGATCACGGCACCATTTTGCGCGGCGGTGGTGGAAACGCTCGGCGACTGGGTGGTGCTCACGCCTCCGCTACCGCTGTTCCCTCCGCCGCATCCGCTCGTCAAAGCATTTAACAACAGGATCGCAGTCAGCAGCGTCGCTTCTGTCCACATAGGCAAGGTCACTTTCTCCAAGGAGTGCAAGAATCCATCCGCGCCGGTTCTTATTTAACTACCCGAAAATCTCTTCGTCAAACCTGAGCCGGCATACGACGAGTCTTGCAGCTATTAGTTTCTCTGGCCGATCCTGTCGTTCCGCTGAACGCCGCAAGTACTTCATTCTGGAGCAATA
>DATFVD010000509.1:0-5604 GCA_035260505.1 Terriglobales bacterium | reverse complement strand
CCTTCCCAATCGTACCGGCTTGCGTCCGCAACCACGCTCTTCATGGCTATGGCACAGTTATCACCGGGTCTACACGCTGCGACCCGGCTGTAATTTGCCGGGCGCGCAATCGCGCGTCCATAGGGGTCGAGCAATACCTTTTGGGGATCGAATCGCAGCCCCTGTTCCGGCGCGAAGGAGCCCTCGACTCGATAACCGTAAATCTGTCCAACTCCGATCCCGGGTACGAAGACGTGCCAATAGTGACGACTGCGATTCGTAACCGGATCGAGCGTGATCGTTCGCGACGGGTAAGCATCGTCCACCTGGTTGAACAGCAGCAACTGCACGGAGGTACTGCCTTTCGAGAAGACGCTGAAATTCACGCCGCTCGGATCCACTCTCGCACCGAGCGGAAAGCTCTTACCGGGCGAAATTAGGGTGTTCATCACTTCTTTTCCTGTTTGAGATCGGTAGGGACGAGCTCCTGCTCGTCCGGGGGACTGCGGGCGAGAATCGAGTTGGGGATAAGCGCGGACGAGCAGGAGCTCGTCCCTATCGATCTTGGATTCGGCCGCGCTCCAGGGAAGTCAGTTCACCGCCCTCCCCCGGCAACGCTCCAGGACCTCTTTCGCGACTGCCACTACGCGGTCAGGAGTAAAGCCGAAATGTTCAGCCACAACCTTCATCGGCGCCGACATCCCGAAGGTGCGCATACCCAGCACCGCGCCGTCGCGTCCAGCGTATCGCTCCCAGCCAATCGGTGAAGCTTCCTCCACCGTTACCCGTGCCGTTACCGATGGCGGCAGCACGCTGTCTTGGTACTGCTGATCTTGTTCGTCGAACAATTCCCATGCGGGCATGCTTACGACTCGTGTCTTTATACCTTCCGCAGTCAAGCGCTCGGCAGCCTGCACGCACAGCGACACCTCGCTGCCACAGCCAATCAGTATGACATCCGGCTTGCCGTCGGGGGCATCGGCGAGCACGTAGCCTCCCTTCGCTAGTCCGTTGGCAGGAGCAAACTTGGCGCGATCAAAGATTGGAAGGGCCTGACGGCTGCAGATAAGCGCTGTCGGCCGATTCTTGAGCGAAAATATCAAGCGATAGGCTTCCACCACTTCATTGGCGTCCGCCGGGCGGATCACGGCCAGGCCGGGGATGGCGCGCAATGAAATGAGCTGCTCGATCGGTTGGTGCGTCGGGCCGTCCTCGCCGACGCTGATCGAGTCGTGAGTCCAGATGTGAATCACAGGCAAATCCATCAGTGACGACAAGCGAATGGCTCCGCGCGCATAGTCGGTAAAGATCAGGAAACCCGAACCGAATGCGCGCAATCCGCTCAGCACCAGCCCGTTAACGATCGCGCACATCGCGTGCTCGCGTATACCGAAATGGAGGTTACGGCCGCGATAGTTACCCAATGAGCCATGCCGCTGAAAATCGCCCGCGAATTCGGACGTCAAGCGTGTCTTGTTGCTTGGAGCCAAATCGGCCGAACCGCCAATCAGCCACGGAATCTTCTCGGCCAAGGCGTTAAGCACTTTGCCTGAGGCATCACGGGTCGCCATGCCGGCGGGGCTCGGGGGATATGTGGGCAGCACCTTTTCCCAATCAGGCGGCAGTTCTCGCTTGCTAAGGCAGTCGATCTGATCGGCCAGGTCGGGATATTGAGCGCGGTAACGCGCGAATAATTGCTCCCATTCTTCGAAAAGTCGGGAACCTCGCGCGCCCATTGTGGCCGCGAAATGCTCGCGTACTCCCGGCGGAACCACGAACGTCTCATCCGGCGAGAAGCCGAAGAATTCCTTGGTCAGCCGCACTTCCTCGGGCCCCAACGGCTCGCCATGAGCGCTTGGAGAATCCTGCTTGTGCGGCGCGCCATAGCCGATATGGCTGTGCACGACAATCAGAGTGGGGCGGCCGTTGGTGGCGAGGAAACTGCGATACGCTCGTTCCAGCATCTCGATATCGTTGGGATCCGTGACGCGTATGACTTCCCATCCGTACGCCAGAAATCGAGCGGCAACGTCTTCGGTAAATGTGATATCGGTATGGCCTTCGATCGTTACGCGGTTACTGTCATAGATCCAGCACAGGTTCGAGAGGCGCAGATGGCCCGCCAGCGAGGCCGCTTCGTTGGAAATCCCCTCCATCATGTCGCCGTCACCGCAAAGCGAATAGACGTTGAAATCGAACAGATCGTAGCCCGGCCGGTTATAGGTCTCGGCCAGCCAGCGACTGGCGATCGCCATGCCGACGCTGGTCGCTAACCCCTGACCAAGCGGGCCCGTCGTACTCTCGACGCCCGAAGTCCAGCCGTATTCCGGATGGCCCGGGCAACGGCTGCCCGCCTGTCGAAAATTCTTGATATCGTCAAGCGATACCGCCTCGCGTCCGAGTTTTTCGTAGGAAGGATTGGCCGCCTTGATGCCCGTCAGATGAATCAGGGCGTAAAGCAGCATCGAAGCGTGTCCGCCGGAAAGCACAAACCTATCCCGGTTGAGCCAGTTGGGGTGATCCGGATCGTAGCGCAGAACTTGCTGCCACAGCGTATACGCGGCCGGAGCGACATCTAGCGGCGTGCCGGGATGACCGGAGTTCGCCTTCTGGATCGCGTCGATTGCGAGCGAGCGAATCGTGTTGATCGCCAGTTGATCAGTTTTGTCGGCTGACATGGTAACTCTCTTTTCGGTTTCTATTCCTTCTTTGCCTCCAACGAAGCCACTTTGCCCAGACGTCGCAGGTGCCGCTCGGCTTCACTGAACTTGGCGGCTAAGAACGTCTGGACGAGATCCCAGGCCACCGCCGGTCCCACCGTTCGTCCGCCCATACAAAGGATGTTCATGTGATCGTCCTCGACGCCTTGCTTGGCCGAGAAATGGTCATGGATGAGACTGGCACGGATACCCGCGATCTTGTTAGCACACACTGACGCGCCGACGCCGCTGCCGCAGATGGCAAGGCCCCGATCCACCTTCCCAGCAGCCACGGCTCGGGCGAGTGGAACAACGAAATCGGGATAGTCGTCGTCGTGGTTCAACTCGTGAGCACCGAAATCAACGACCTCGTGGCCCGCGGCGCGGAGTTGAGTAAGCAACTCCTCCTTTAAACCAAATCCGCCGTGATCAGTGGCAATTCCTATACGCATAGATTGTCCGTTTTGATAAGGTTAGTTCACCGCCTGTTTCGTGGCGGCGCGCAGGCGGTTCATAGCTGCTGCCACCCCGTCATCGTCATCAAAGATGGCAGATCCGGCCACCAGCGCGTTGGCTCCCGCCGCTACTCCCAGCGGAGCCGTGTCTGCATCGATGCCGCCGTCGAGCTCTAATTCACAGTCGGGATTGGTCTGCTCGATCATCTGACGTACGCGCCGGATCTTCGGCAAAACCGTACGAAGGAAATGCTGATGCCCAAAGCCCGGATTGACCGTCATAATCAAGACCGAGTCCACGTCCGACAGAATTTCCTCCAACACCGCCGCGGGAGTCGCTGGGTTGATGACCACCCCGACCCGTTTGCTCAGCCCCTTAATGCGTTGAATGGTTCGGTGCAGATTGTTGTTGCCTTCCCAGTGGACGAGAAAGGAATCCGAACCGGCCTCAACAAACTCATCGAGGAAAAAGTCCGGATCCGAAATCATTAGGTGCGTCTCCAGTGGCAGACGAGTCACCTGCCGCAGGGACTGGATGATTGGAGCGCCGAACGAAATGTTGGGCACGAAGTGTCCGTCCATCACATCGACATGGATGCGGTCGGCCCCGGCTTGCTCGGCCTGGGCCACCTGCTCACCCAGCCGGGTAAAATCAGCCGCGAGAATCGACGGAGCCAGTTGCACTGCGCCGTTTGCTACGTCGTCGGTTTTCTTTTCTTTATTCATAAGCCGCGGTCCGACGTCATAGTCAACCCGCGCAAGCGGTCGAAAACCGGCGCGGACAACATTTCGTCGGTGCAGCGCCAGCGCCAATTGCCTTCCGTGCTTCCAGGCAGGTTCATCCGAGCCTCTGCTCCCAGATTGAGCAAATCCTGTAATGGTGCGATGGCGAGCCCTGCCACGGAAGACCACGCCAGACGGATTAGTTCCCATGCCACCTCCTCGCTCTTGCCCGCCGCGCGCTTTAGATGATTCCACAGGTTCCGCCGCTGGTCCTCCGGTAGTGACTCAAACCAACCGCGAGTCGTGTTATTGTCGTGGGTGCCGGTGTAGACAACAGTGTTCGGGATATAGTTGCCAGGGAGGTACGGGTTATCTGAGTGGCCGTCGAAGGCGAACTGAAGGATCCTGGTTCCGGGCAACTGGAACTGATCGCGTAGCGAAGAAACATCGGGTGTGATTACTCCCAAGTCCTCGGCAATGAACGGCAGAGTCCCTAACTCCTTCTGGACCGCGCTGAAGAAGTCGGCACCCGGACCGGACACCCACTGTCCGAACTGAGCCGTTTTTGCCTCCGCCGGTACGTGCCACGCGGCGGCGAACCCGCGAAAATGATCTAGGCGCACGACGTCTACGTGAGTCAGCAACGCTCGCAAGCGGTCGATGCACCAACGGTAGCCAGTACGCCGAAGCGCCTCCCAATCATAGACGGGGTTGCCCCACAGTTGCCCTTGTGCGCTGAAATAGTCTGGTGGAACGCCACCAACAAATCGCGGCCGGTGATGTTCATCTAGGAGAAACAGTTCTGGGTTGGCCCAAACGTCGCTCGAGTCAGGCGAAACGAAAAAGGGCAGGTCACCAATGAGATGCACGCCCCTGGCGCGAGCATGTTCTCTCAGCCGTTTGCCCTGACGGAACAACAGGAACTGAGCGAAACGAAACTGGTCGATCGGTTCCGCCAGATCGCGCGTTGCTCGTGCCAGGCTCGCTGGCTCACGCCGGACCAATTCTGCCGGCCACTCGAGGTAGGAAGCGCCGCCATCCCTGGCTTTCAGTGCTCGAAACAAAGCGTAGTCATCCAACCAATGCGCTTGCTCGACGCAAAACTGGTCATAGTCGAGTCGTAAGGCTGAGTGCGGTATCGCGCTAAAGGTGGTCCAGGCTTTTTCAAATAACTGATGTTTGAACGAGATGACCGCGTCGTACTCGACAGCGTTTTTCGGGAACGAACGTCCCTCGTCACAATCGCTGGCTTGCAAGAGTCCTTCTTCGATCAGGCAGTCCGGGCTGATCAACAGTCCGTTGCCCGCGAAAGACGACAGAGATTGGTACGGCGAATTACCGTAACCCGTAGGACCGAGCGGAAGCGCCTGCCACCAGCTCTGGCCCGCTGCTTGGAGGCGGTCCACCATCGCGAGTGCGGCCGGACCCACATCGCCAATACCGTAAGGCGAAGGTAGCGACGTAATGTGCACCAGCACGCCCGAGGCCCGGTAGTGCGGCGTGAACGGGATAAGGCCCTCTGGACGGCTGGCATCGCTCATTGTTGTCCTTCGGCCGCTTCGGGGCGCGAAACAGTTGACTTCAGCGCGTTGTTCACGATCTCCTGGGCTTCGTTCAAAATCGTTTTCAGGTGCGCCGGGTCCTTAAAGCTCTCGGCGTAAATCTTGTAGATGTTCTCCGTGCCGGACGGACGGGCCGCAAACCAGCCATTAGCCGCAACGACCTTCAAACCGCCAATCGGGGCGTTG